>NYWV01000052.1 GCA_002685195.1 Porticoccaceae bacterium | reverse complement strand
TTTAAACAGTAATTCCTTTAATTTCTAAGAAATCATCAAAACCAAACTCACCCCACTCTCGACCATTACCCGATTGCTTATAACCACCAAAGGGTGCCGTGTAATCTTGGGAAGCACTATTAATACTCACCATTCCGGCGCGTAACTGTGATGCAACCCGAGCAGCCCTCTCTTCACTTGTGGTACTAAAATAAGCAGAGAGCCCATAAGGCGTGTCATTAGCAATTTGTATAGCTTGCTCTTCAGTTTCAAAAGGAATCATACTTAGAACAGGACCAAAGATTTCTTCCTGGGCAATTGTCATCTCATTGGTGACATCCGCAAAAACAGTTGGCCTGACAAAGTAGCCTGTTTCAAAACCTTTGGGCTTGCCAGGACCACCGGCAACCAGTGTCGCGCCTTCTTCAATCCCTCTTTCAATCAGACCTTGGACCTTATCAAACTGTACGCGACTTGAAAGTGGCCCCAAGTGCTGCCCCTCTTTCGTCGGTTGATCTACAGCAACGTTACCCGCTGCTTGCTTTGCAATAGCTACGGCTTTGTCATAAACAGACGAATGCACTAACATTCGAGACGGCGCATTACAGGACTGTCCCGTATTACCCATCATATGATTGACACCCGCTGTCACTGCGCTCTCTAGATCGGCATCTTCAAAGATAATATTGGGTGACTTACCGCCTAACTCCTGAGTCACACGCTTAACAGTATCAGCCGCGGCCTTGGCAACAAGAATTCCTGCGCGTGTCGATCCTGTAAATGACACCATGTCTACTTCAGCGTGCCCAGCGATGACAGCACCAACATTAGGCCCATCCCCATTAACCATGTTGTAAACCCCCGCAGGAAACCCTGCTTGGTCCATCATTTCGGTAAACAAGTACCCAGAAATAGGCGCGATTTCACTGGGCTTAAGCACCATCGTGCAGCCTGTCGCAAGAGCGGGAGCCACTTTGCAACTTATTTGATTAATCGGCCAGTTCCAAGGCGTGATAAAGCCACAAACACCAATGGCTTCTTTAACGATCCGGGTATTACCCACTTGGCGTTCAAACTCAAATTGTTTTAATGCTTCTAAGGCAGCATTGATATGTCCGCGGCCGCAATCTGCTTGAGCAGCAGTAGCAAAAGAAATTGGCGCACCCATCTCTATAGAAATGGCAACTGCCATTTCATCGTAGCGATCAACATAAATTTGGAGCAGCTTCTCCATCAGCGAAATACGCTCATCAACGGGCATCTGTGAGTAACCTGGAAAAGCGCGTCTGGCTGCTGCTACCGCATGATTTACATCTGCTTCGGCTCCTAGAGAGATTGTGGCTACCAACTCTTCACTCGCCGGATTTTCAACATCAAGATCGTTACTTTGGACTGGATCGATCCACTGACCATCAATGTAGAATTTACGTAAATCTTTCATAATTGCCTCTCATCAAGCGTCGTGTAATTTTATTTTTCCCATTTTATAGCGAAACCATCCGACCAACTATACCCCTGCAGGGGAATCCACTATAACAGCTTCTCAATAGACGCCAATGTTTGTGGGCCTATCAGTCTATGTAGAACTTTTCCGTCGCCACTTATAATTAGGGTCTCCGGCAGTATTGATACAGGTTCTAGTCCCCAGGTTTCACGAGGATCTTGAATCAAACTTGGAAACTTAATTCCTAACTTGGTGATTTCACTGCGCAGGACATCATCTTGAGATCCATCGAAATTTACTCCAACTACAGTAAGCTTGTCAGTATAGTGGGTAGCCAGCTCATTCAACTCTGGAATTTCTTTACGACAAGGAGCGCACCAAATAGCCCAATAATTGATGATAAGGAGTTTATCATGAGCTTTAACATCTATTGTCCCGCCCTCTAAAAGAGGATATTGAGAATCAGCTAAACCCACCATCGACTCACTATTATCCCCAGAGCACCCCACCAAAAAACACATCACTAAACATACTTTCTTAAACATTCTGACCTCTTGTTACTAAATCCCAACTCAACTCGTTATCGTACAATAGAAGGCACGTAGCATAACTTATTTTTAGCGAATTGGATGAACTAAAAATTGTATCTAACCTAAGGTTATAGGCAACAAAAATTCTGGCGCAATGCTTTCTTTTCGTTTGGTTTAATTGCCCTTACAATGTTCGCAAGCACAAGATTAATGAGAACTCCAATATGGCAGTAATTTATCACAACCCACGATGCTCCAAGTCACGACAGACTTTAGAGATATTGCGAGAAAACAACGTTGAGACGAACGTTATACTCTACATGGAAACGCCTATTGAACAAGCTACACTATTGTCATTGCTGAAAATGCTTGGCATCACACCAAGCCAGTTAATTCGGCGCAATGAGGCTGACTTTAAGCGACTGCATTTGGATAATGACGATACAAACGATGAGGATCTGGTAAACGCCATGATCGAATACCCTAAGTTGATGGAAAGACCCATTGTAGTGCACAACAATACGGCTGTGATTGGAAGGCCCCCTGAAAATGTCCATAAAATTCTTTGAAGGCAACTATGACTGAAAAACCTTATATCCTTGTTTTGTATTACAGCCGAAATGGCCATGTCAAAATGCTCGCAGAGCAAATAGCTAACGGGGTCGAAGCAGCAGGTCTTGAGGCTCGTTTAAGAACTGTTCCAGGCATCTCAACTGTATGCGAGGCTACGGAAGATGAGATTCCAAAAAGTGGTGATATTTATTGCAGCGAAGAGGACCTCTCTAACTGTTCGGGCTTGTTATTGGGCAGTCCAACTCGATTTGGCAACATAGCTGCACCATTAAAATACTTTATTGACGGAACTGCAGGCCTTTGGTTAAGCGGTGCATTAATTGATAAACCAGCAGGTGTCTTTACCTCCTCATCAAGTCTGCACGGAGGTCAAGAATCAACGCTACTTTCAATGATGATACCTCTTTTGCATCAGGGTATGATCCTCGCTGGCATACCCTACTCTGAAGCAGCTCTATCCTCTACCTCGAGAGGGGGAACGCCATATGGCTCTAGCCATGTTGAAAGTGAAGCCCTAAGTGAAGATGAAATTAAAATCTGTCGGGCGCAAGGGAATCGTCTAGCAATTTTGGCCAGTAGATTACTAGCTAAGAAAACATAACTCGATTTACTCAAAAGATAGGTAGTCTAAATTGACAGTTGAACAAAAAATAGCCAGCGCAAAGTTGGCCACTCGAGCAAGCTTTTTTATTTTATTACTCATACTGACGATAAACCTGTGGGTTAAAGGTGAGCCTATAATAGCCTATCCTTTCACCTTGCTGCCTCTGATCGTCTTTATCCCAGGTATTATTGAAGGTGGAATACGCACATTGATATGGGTATGCTTTGTAATGCTTCCATTTTTTGTTGCAGCAATTTGGAAAGTCAGCGGACCGGAGCCTCAAAATTTGGACTTTATAGAGCTGATATTAGTTGTAATATTATTTTCTGCCGCGACGATCAATGCGCGTCTGCGACAAAAAAACAACCTGTAATATTTTCATGTAATCAAAAAGGATTTCTAAATGACGGACAAAAAACCAGGCATCTTTAAGCGTATATTTAGTTTCATTGGTAAGATTTTAACCGGTGTCAGGTATTTATTCAGCTTTGTTATTTTAGTCTTCTTCGTTTCTATTCTGGCCGGAACCTTTGGTGATGCAGTGCCGCCGGTTCCAGAGAAAGGCGCTCTCTACCTTGCCCCCCAAGGTGTCCTTGTGGACCAGAAAACCTATACCGACCCGTTAAACCAAATTTTTTCTCAAGCTGGGCAGCAAGATTCCGAGACGCTTGTTAGGGATGTAATTGAAGCGATCGACGCCGCCCGTGATGACGCAAGAATTACACACTTATTGCTTGATACAGACTATATGGCGGGTGGTGGCCTAAGCAAACTGGAAGAAATTGGCTTCGCTCTTCAGCGATTCAAAACCGAAAAACCAATCATTGCAGTAGCGGATTACTATAGCCAGTCTCAGTATTTTCTGGCTGCTCACGCCAATGAAATTATTCTCAACCCCCTTGGTGGCGTAATTATTAACGGTTTTTCTTCCTATCGCAGTTACTTTAAAGAAGCTCTGGATAAACTAGACATCACCGTGAATGTTTTTAGGGCCGGTCAGTACAAGAGTGCAGTAGAACCGCTTATGGGAAATAGCATGTCACCCCAGGTACGAGAGGAAACTCGGTTTTTATTGGATGACTTGTGGAGCTTTTATAGTTCAGAGATTGAAGATCTCCGCTCCCTCGAGACTGGTACCATTAATAATTACACTAATAATCTTCATCTTGCGTTAGCCGAAAACGGCGGAGACACCGCGCTACTAGCCAAAAACGCCGGCTTGATCGATACCATTGCAACACGAACTGAGATCAATGATTACCTTAATGACACTATCCCAGGAGAAACTGACGAATTTGATAGCATTGATATGGTTAGCTATTTAAAAAACATTCGAGTTAGTGTCAATCAAAACCCTGAAAACGAAAATCAGATAGCTGTGGTTGTGGCAAGCGGTTCAATTATGGATGGCCAACAACCAGAGGGCTCCATCGGGGGAGATACCCTAGCAGGGATCTTTTCAGAATTACGTGAAGATGAAAAAGTGAAAGCAATCGTGTTGCGGATAGATAGCGGCGGCGGCAGCGCTTTTGCATCCGAAATTATACGCGATTCCATCAACGTCACTCGCGCGGAGGGAGTTCCAGTCGTGGTTTCCATGGGCAGTGTTGCTGCATCGGGGGGCTATTGGATTGCCGCTGAGACCGATAGAGTATTAGCCATGTCAACTAGCATTACTGGATCAATTGGGGTTTGGGGAGTAGTTCCAACTATCGATCGATCCCTGGCGAAACTAGGTGTCTATTCTGACGGTGTTGGTACCAACGATATATCGTCCATGATGCAAGTCGATCGTCCCTTGAGTAAACCGGCACAGGCAATTATTCAATCAGGGGTAGATAATATTTATACAAGATTTTTAGCTTTAGTAGCGGCGGGTCGTGACTCCACTCCGGATGAAATCCATGAAATAGCGCAAGGAAGAGTATGGACGGGGACTCAGGCTTTGGATAACGGCTTGATTGATGAAATTGGTGACCTCAAAGATGCTGTCGAAGTTGCTGCCATGCTTGCAGGTATTCTGGACTATACAGTCGATTATCCGCGTAAAGAAATGACGCCCTTCGAAACCTTAATAGCCGAAATAAACAACAATGTTGCTGACTTTTTAGGCGTATTCGGCCCTACAGCTAAACTGGGGAGTCTAATTCCTAACAGTTTCCATTATCATGCTAACAAAATTTTGCACCCTTTAAAGATGATAGAAACTTTGAACGATCCCAAAGGTGTATATCTTTATTGCGAGCAGTGTCCTTCTTAAATTTCTACAAAAAGCACTTGATCATTTGAAGGTACGATAGAGTGTTTCAGTTTATGTGAGGGAAGGCACTTTGATCCCACCGTTACAGAAGCCTTTATGACATTGTATAAGCGAGGAGCTATTACCCAGATAATTGAAGGTAATGGGATTCATTAAAGCCCTAGAGCTTCCTTCACAAAAGGTGTTGTTAGACGCCGTTGTTCTCTTAGTGAGGCTTTATCCAAAATATCGAGAGCCTCCATCAATGCATGAGTATCTCGCGGCAAGCGGTTTAATAGAAACAATGCAACTTCATCCGAGAGATAGAGCCCACGTCTATTAGATCGGTACTGCAATAGGCGTCTTTGATCTGCATCTTTGTAGTTCTGGAGATGCAATGAGACACCAGATTTTAGTCGTGACAGTAAATCCTCTAATTTAATATCGAGCTGATCTGCAGGTAAGTGCGAGGCAATCATTAGACGACACCCTGCATCACGGCAATTATTAAACAAGTTGAAGAGTGGAATATGCCAATCTTCGCGGTCGGAAACTAACTGTAAATCATCGATACACACCAAAGGCGCGTTCTCTAAGCCCTCTAATACCTGCTCAGGAGGATATTGGGACAACTCCTCAAGAGGCAAGTAAAGTGCACCAGAATTTCTCCCAAGAGCAGTCGACTGACAGATCGCCTGAAGAAGGTGAGACAATCCGGTACCACTAGCACCCGACAAGTATGCAAACTTTCGACCTTCATCTTTTAGTAAAAATGTAGCCATATGTTGCGGCGTACCATTTGGCGCATAGAAGTTATCAAAAGTTGCTTGGTCATCTAAAGCGATAGCCAAGCTTAATTGCCGAAAAGTTTTCATTGACTGACCCAATCAAAGACGAGATATTTTGCGTCTATTGGAGCAACTCCACCCGTGTCGCGAAACTGGCCACTCCTAACAAGAGCCTTATGTAGCAATTCTGCCCCACCTTCAGCTGCAACACTAAAACGAATTCTGTTGCCGCTTATTGAGAAGAGATCGAAAGACTCCACTAACTCCAATTTTTCAAATTGCTCAATGACACTTTTATAATTAGTGAAGGACTCTACGTTGCCAATCTCAACTAAGAGCGCATTGGTGTTAGTCTGCGGAATATAACTGAATGATCGTGTTAAAGAATCTAATAAACTGTCAACTTCCCGAGCAATAAAAGGTTCGTTATCCTGAGTATTAAAATCACCTAACTCGCGTCTGCCTCCAGCCTGATACAACCAAGCACCCCTTATTTCCCCCGAACTGGTTCTATAAAAGCGCAGAGCGATCCAACCATCTGCTCTATATCTTTCTGACGCCAATTCAATGTTATCTGCACTGAGATTCCAGGCCTGATCAATGGATAATGCCAACTGATCCTCAAGGTCAAATGTAGGGAGCATGTAGGGAATACCTCGAGATTCCATTGCTGATGAAAAATCTGTAAGTACCTTCTGCCCAATACTATTAGAGAAATCGCTACCCAAAAAATCTTGACTCAAGAATTCGCGCCCGGTGGTGACATCATCCTTTACAATCCAAACCAGTAATTTGGGCCTATTAGATGGTAATACCGGTAATTGAGCACGACGGATAAGTTGGTCTATGGCTGGCCGAGAAAAACTCACCTCTAGACCGGTATTGCGCCCATCAAGCGACTCCTCGAAATTTGATGGTAAATCTTGAAAGCTCAGAGCATCAATATAATCACTAGCACTATCCAAAAAAGGGATTAGGCGGACTGAGTTAATGATTTCACTGTTACCTGTCAACTTGATCAATACATTATTCAGTGCCTCTTCTACACCCCGATCTTTAGATATGGCGGATTGATCCGCAACCGGCACTAGGCTGACGTATAGGTCCTCGACCTCTTCAGCAATACTGAAGTGACAAATTAAGGACAATACTAGTAAAAGGCGAGGCAACATTCTCACTCCTATTTCTCAGGTACCATTGTAACAGCGGTTTGTGAAGATTAGACTGAATCAAAAAAATATCGCTTATTTTAAATAACTTCAATTAAAAAATAGCGCGAGTTTACTAGCCGCGTTAAAATGTTGGTTCACTCTAAGGACGTTTTCCCATGACCGAAAAGAATCAATCTTTGAGCTACAAAGATGCAGGCGTTGANATTGATGCTGGTAACGCACTGATAGAAAAAATCAAAGGGGCNGCAAAANGTACNCGTCGTTCTGAGGTGATGGCTGGTTTGGGCGGTTTTGGCGCNCTGTTTGAGTTGCCTACCGGCTATGAGGAACCAGTACTAGTGTCTGGAACCGATGGTGTGGGCACTAAACTACGCCTCGCTCTGGATCATGGAAAACACGATACTGTCGGCATTGATCTTGTCGCTATGTGTGTTAACGATCTTATCGTCTGTGGTGCTGAACCCTTATTCTTTCTTGACTACTATGCAACTGGAAAACTTGATATCAATACCGCTGCGGCCGTCGTTAATGGTATCGCTGATGGCTGTGAACTATCAGGTTGCTCTCTCATTGGTGGCGAAACGGCGGAAATGCCAGGAATGTACGAAGATCAAGATTATGACCTAGCCGGTTTTTGTGTGGGCATTGCTGAGAAATCTAAACTTATTGATGGCAGTAAAGTGGCAGTGGGGGATACTCTCATTGGCCTTGCTTCAAGCGGACCTCACTCTAACGGGTATTCCTTAATCAGAAAAGTGCTCGAAGTGACTAACACCGATCCCACAAAAACAGAGCTTGAAGGTCAGCCATTGATTGATCTGCTGATGGCGCCAACTAAGATTTACGTGAAATCACTTTTAACCCTAATACAAGAATCGTCTGTGCACGCCCTGGCTCACATTACTGGTGGAGGCCTACTGGAAAATATACCCAGAGTACTGCCGGAGAGTGCTAAAGCAGTTATCGATNTAACCGCATGGAAACGACCTGCGATCTTCGATTGGCTACAAAAGGGCGGGAATATCGATGAACATGAAATGCATCGAACCCTGAACTGTGGCGTTGGAATGGTGATTTGTGTTCCTGCTGCTTCTGCAGAACTTGCTATAACAAATTTGACCGGCAATGGTGAAACTGCCTTTATTCTGGGCACCATTGAAACAATGAACCCTGGAGATGAACAAGTTCAACTACTCGGGCTAACTAATGACTGAAGGCCAAAAGCCGACTTCTAAGATCGTGGTACTGATTTCTGGTAGCGGATCTAACCTGCAATCGATTATTAATGCCTGCGAAGAAAATAATATCGATGCTCAGATCAGCGCTGTTATAAGTAACAAGTATAATGTCAAAGGCCTAGATCGGGCTGCAGCTGCTAATATTCCTAGCATAGTCATTGATCATCACGCCTTTGAGACTCGGCAAGCATTTGATCAGTATCTGGCTGAAGTTATCTCAGGATTCACACCTGACTTGATTATACTGGCTGGGTTTATGCGTATCCTTACCGAAGAGTTCGTGAATCAATTTGTTGGGAAATTGATCAACATACACCCCTCTCTATTGCCAGCTTACCCTGGGTTAAATACCCATCAAAGGGCTATAGAGGCTGGTGATAGAACCGCAGGTGCTACAGTACATTTCGTCACACCAGAATTAGACGGAGGTCCCTCGATCCTTCGAGCCCAAGTAGCGGTGCTGGAGAATGATACTTCAGACGCTCTTGCTGCTCGAGTACTGACTATAGAACATCAAATTTACCCTACCGTCGCTCAATGGTTTTGTGAGGGCCGAATTGGCATGAAGGATGGCATCGTTTTTTTTGATGGAGTGCAAATAGATAAATTGGGTCTCTTATTTACTCCGCAAAGTGAACATTAACCAGTTTTTATACTCTAAGGCTTTAGGACAAAATTATCTCGACTATTCTTAGGAAAAAAATGACCAAATTTGGATTGTTAGCAACTCAATATTTTCTATTTTTATTAATAGAATTTGCATTTGTGTTAACACTATTTGTAAGTCTCACTCTCTCTACCGTTGTTAATAGCTCGGAAGTAGTCGATTATAGTGCCAGTTATACGGCCAAATATAATGGCATAGACATAAAGGCTAACTATAGTTTGGAATATCTAGGTAACAAACTCTTCGTCGAAAAATCGGAAGCCAAAAGTCTGTTTGGAAAAATAACTGAAGAAGCTGAATTCTTACTAAATGACACTAACGAAATAGTTCCTCAGAAATATCTCTACAGAAGATCATTATTGGGAGTGTCTCGAAAAGAAGATCAGATTTTTCATTGGGGCAACAACCAAGTTAACTACACTAAAAATGGCGATTCAAGATTAGTCCCATTGCCGATGGGTACCCTTGATATGGTTACTCATAAAGTGCAGTTACGTCGAGATCTTAAGGCCGGTAACAACGTATTTTCTTATCTCGTAATGTCACGAGGAAAAGTAAAGACCTATGATTACGAAGTGATAAAATCAGAAATCTTGATGACAGCATTAGGCCCATTGAATACGACCAAAGTACGAAGAGTTGTCAGCAAGGATAAAAAGCGCGAAACTGTCATTTGGATGGCAACGGACTGGGATTACTTAATTGTAAAACTAGTTCACTCCGAAAAAGGTGAAAGCCACCAACTTGATATTAGCAACGGGCAAGTTGGTGGAAAGAAAATAGCTACTGTAAAAGCGATCGAAGAGAAATCGTTATGACTAGACCAAAAACATCCGCTAATACAAGCAACTTTGTACTCGCTATAGGTACGCTCGCCTCCATTATCATCGTTGGAGGAGTTCTGTACCAGGCTCAAAAAGATGATTTATTGGATTCAGAAATTTTATCGATTCCTGAACAACAAGTCATTACTCTGCCTGAAGCCCCCGAGGTACCCGAAGCAACAATACCTAGCTCTAATGAAATAATCGACGAAGAGATGGAAGCTACAGAAGAAAAACCCACTCTCCCACGGCTGGATGAAAGCGACCAATTTGTGCGCGATAGAATCTCGATGATGAGTAGTAAGGAAGGACTAAAAACCTGGTTGTCCACTGATGATCTACTAAGACGTTCTGCTAGTTATCTCGACGGACTCTCAAGAGGAGTGATTCTCGGAAAAATCTTTCCTTTGAGCTCCCCTGAAAGAACTTTCGCAACACATCGCGATGGCGACATTATTTGGCTAAATGCAGGAAACTATGAGCGTTACAACGCAACGATCCAAGTATTAACGTCAATTGATATGAAATTAGTCGCTCAGATGTTCCATTTTTCTAGGCCATTGCTTGAGAGTGCCTTTTCAGAGTTAGGCTACCAACCTCGCCAAATGGATGGCATTATTTTGACCGCCTTAGACCAAGTGATCAGCACACCAGTGATTGTCGAACCCATACAACTGACCCGTGACTCTGTTATTTACAAATTTGCGGATCCGGGCCTTGAATCGTTAACACCATTACAGAAACAGTTGATACGTAGCGGACCTGAAAACACTCAACGTCTTCAACAGCAAGCTATCCTTTTAAAGAACTCATTGCTAGACCCCAATGGTGGCGATTAAAAAAAAGCCCGCGAAAAGTCTCTATGTTTTAGGTAAGGTGACGCCGGTCTGTCCCTGATATTTCCCACCACGATCTGCGTAAGACGTTGCGCAAACCTCATCGGATTCGAAAAATAACATTTGGGCTACTCCCTCGTTGGCGTAAATCTTAGCCGGAAGATTAGTAGTATTGGAAAATTCTAGGGTAACGTGCCCTTCCCATTCTGGCTCCAAGGGAGTGACATTGACGATAATCCCGCAACGGGCATAGGTCGACTTACCTAAACAGATAGTGAGAACTGAGCGTGGAATTTTAAAATACTCGACCGTTCTTGCAAGAGCAAAAGAGTTTGGGGGTATGACACAGTAATCGGCTGTCACATCGACAAAAGAGTCTTCATCAAAGTTTTTAGGATCTACGGTTTTGGAGTGAATATTGGTGAAAATTTTAAATTCATTGGCACAGCGAACATCGTACCCATAACTAGAAGTTCCATAAGAAATCACCCTATCTTCTCCAGAATAACGTACCTGTCCTGACTCAAAAGGCGTGATCATATTGTTTTGTTCCGCCATTCGACGAATCCAATTATCTGATTTAATACTCATGAAATTTTCTCTTTATTAAACAGTATTTTGACCATCTTAGGCCATCTTAAAAACGCAGGCAGTATGATACTCATTTACCATGTTTCGGCAAGGTTAGCGGCCATAGATTTTAACAATTACTCAAAAATTATCTCTGGCCCGCTGTTACTAGACAGTCCTTGTAATTCATCAATCACCACGGTTGCAATATCTCTGTATTGTTGTGCTATCGCCGTATCTGCAAAAGCCTTAGCAGCCGGGACTCCTGAATCCCCTTGCTCTCTAATCGAAAGATCAAGAGGCAAGCTACCCAGCAGTTTAGTATCATAATCTGCAGCAACTTTAGCGCCACCACCGTCACCAAAGATATGTTCACCATGGCCACATGCACTGCAAATATGTACCGCCATGTTTTCCACAATTCCTAAAACTGGTACGTTAACCTTCAGGAACATCTCTATACCTTTCTGTGCATCCAGCAGCGCAATGTCTTGGGGTGTAGTGACTATAATCGCTCCTGCTACCTGAGCCTTCTGAGACAAAGTCAGTTGGATGTCTCCAGTCCCTGGTGGCATATCCACCACCAAAACATCAAGGTCACCCCAAGCGGTTTGTTGCAATAGCTGCTGAAGAGCTCCCGCTGCCATAGGGCCCCTCCAAGCCATGGGTGTTTTGTCTGTCACTAAATACGCCATCGACATGGTTAACAACCCATGAGCTTCGACAGGCTTAAAGTATTTCTCGTCCACTGCCTGAGGACGGGTGTTCTCCGGCACTCCTAGCATCATAGCAATGCTAGGGCCATAAATATCAGCATCGAGAAGACCTACCCGCTGACCCTCTTGATGAAGACCTATAGCCAAATTGACGGCGGTGGTAGATTTACCAACTCCCCCTTTTCCTGAAGCAACTGCAATGATTTTCTTTACTTGGCTTAACACTAAAATACCCCAACCTATTACTGTTTATAACTGACCGGCCAATCTCTCACGTAATTGCCCGAATTGCCGATGAAAAGTTAACGTAAAATCGCTATACTCGCGTCTTTCCAACTGTTGCTAAAAGATTTGTATAATGTCGTCAAAACGCCAAATTCTGGTCACCAATGCCCTGCCCTATGCCAATGCTGCGTTGCACTTGGGTCACATCTTAGAGTACACACAAACCGATGTATGGGTGCGTTTCCAAAAAATGCGCGGCCATGAATGTTACTACGTTTCTGCTGACGATGCTCATGGCACGGCCATTATGCTTAAAGCCGAGGAAAAAGGGATAAGTCCTGAACAACATATCGACGATA
Source organism: Porticoccaceae bacterium (assembly GCA_002685195.1). Lineage (GTDB taxonomy): Bacteria > Pseudomonadota > Gammaproteobacteria > Pseudomonadales > Porticoccaceae > HTCC2207. Next base: position 81,868 of record NYWV01000052.1, on the reverse strand, counting down.
TGTTAACAATTCACAAAGCAGATTTTGAGGATTTTTATATTGGCGTAGATAACTATCACTCTACCCATTCCGATGAGAATAAGGCATTTTCTGAGCTCATTTATAATCGTCTAAAGTCGAACGATCACATCGCTCAAAGATCTATCAGTCAAGCATTCGATCCAGAGAAAAGCCTCTTCTTGGCGGATCGTTATGTCAAAGGCACATGCCCTAAGTGTAAAGCTGAAGATCAATACGGCGATAATTGTGAGGCCTGCGGAGCCACCTATGCCCCCGTTGATTTGGTTGACGCCGTGTCGGTAATATCTGGGGCAACTCCCATTGAAAAAGAGTCAATCCACTACTTCTTTAAGTTACCAGAATTCACTCAGTTCCTTAAAGATTGGATTGATACTAGCGCAGTACAAAAGGAAGTCGCCAATAAGTTGTCGGAGTGGTTAGACAGCGGTCTGCAGGAGTGGGATATTAGCCGTGATGCCCCCTACTTTGGTTTCGAAATTCCGGACGCGCCAGGTAAATACTTTTATGTCTGGCTAGATGCCCCTATTGGCTATATGGCGAGCTTTAAGAATCTCTGTGATAAAACAGATCTAGATTTTGATTATTTTTGGAAAGAGGATAGCCCTACTGAGCTTTACCATTTCATTGGTAAAGATATCGTTAATTTCCACGCTCTTTTCTGGCCTGCAATGCTCAAAAGTGCCAACTACCGCAGACCCACTAAAGTCTGTGTTCATGGCTTTGTGACTGTCAATGGTAAAAAGATGTCAAAATCTAGAGGTACTTTTATCAATGCTCGTTGTTATTTGGATTATTTAAATCCGGAGTATTTACGTTATTACTATGCCTCTAAACTATCTGGGACGGTTGAAGATATTGATCTTAATTTGGAAGATTTTGTCCAGAAGGTTAATAGTGATTTGGTGGGCAAAGTGGTTAATATCGCCAGTCGATGTGCCAAGTTCATCACCAAAGGAAATGATGGCGTACTCTCAAGCAACATTGACGATCAAGCGCTCTGGAATCAGGTTAGTAGCGCAGCGGATACTATCGCGACACATTATGAAAATCGTGACTTTGGTAAAGCGATTCGTGAAATCATTGCTCAAGCCGACGCAGCAAATGAATACATAGCGGCTCAAGAACCATGGAAGCTTAATAAAGACGAAAGCCAAGCCCAGAGAGTTCAAGACATTTGCTCTCTTGGTATTAATTTGTTTAGAGTTATATTGACTTATCTGAAACCAGTATTGCCTGCAATGGCCGAGGCTGGAGAATCATTCCTCAATGATTCTTTGACCTGGGACAGCGCTAAATCCCCCTTACTTGGACATCGGATTAATTCTTTTCAACCGTTAATGCAACGCATTGATAAAGAAAAGGTTGATGCAATGGTCGAAGCTAGCAAAGAAGAGCTTGCCTAGGCGTCCATTTCTCTAACATTAAGGACTTTATTGTAAAACTCATCCTTTCTGGTGTTATAACGGTTGTATAGCGTGGAATGATTAATTGATAATGGTGGCTGGTCTCAGCCACTATAATAAGCGCATGCAAGAATTCGCTATCATTCTGGTCAGCTCTATTCTGATCAACAATTATGTTCTCGTGCAGTTCCTCGGACTCTGCCCATTTATGGGTGTATCCAAAAAACTCGAATCTGCTATCGGTATGTCAGCAGCAACCACCTTTGTACTGACTCTCACTGCAATGGCTAGCTATATCGTTAACGAGCTTATACTAATGCCACTTGGGTTGATGTATCTGCGCACTATCGCATTTATTCTGGTCATTGCTGCTGTGGTCCAATTTACTAAAATGTTCATCGAAAAAACCAGCCCCTTACTGTATCGCGTACTAGGTGTCTTTCTGCCCCTTATCACAACCAACTGTGCAGTCTTAGGAGTGGCCTTACAGAATGCCAATAAAGACCTCAATTTTATGCAATCGTCCCTCTATGGCTTTGGTGCGGGTGTTGGATTCTCGTTGGTTTTGATTTTCTTTTCAGCAATGCGTGAACGTCTCGCCGCCGCTGATATTCCACAGCCTTTTGAAGGCGCTGCAATCGCTATGATTACAGCAGGTTTAATGTCGTTGGCATTCATGGGATTTAGTGGGTTGGTCTAGATGATTGAGTTACTCACTGAAAATATCACGCTCGCCGCGCTAGTATCTCTAGTAGGTCTAGGCGTCTTATTTGGTGGTCTATTGGGTTATGCAGCTGAGAAATTTAAAGTAGAGAGCGATCCTATTGTGGAGCAGCTTGATGAATTACTACCTCAAACTCAATGTGGTCAGTGCGGTTTCCCCGGCTGTAAGCCCTATGCCCAATCAATAGCCGATGGCGATGCTATTAATAAATGTCCACCTGGGGGCCAATCGACCATTAACGCCATTGCAAAATTATTAGATGTAGCTGCACCGTCATTAGATGAGGAGCATGGAGAGGAAGAGATAAGGACTGTTGCATTTATCCGAGAAGATGAATGTATTGGTTGTACCAAGTGTATTCAGGCCTGTCCGGTTGATGCAATATTAGGAGCCGCCAAACTAATGCACACAGTAATAGCGCGAGAATGCACTGGTTGTGACCTCTGTGTTGAACCCTGTCCTGTTGATTGTATCGACATGCTACCCATTGAAGAAGACATTGAGCAATGGCGTTGGTCAATCCCCAAAAAGCAACACCGTTTAATAGCCACATCCTCGTCTGCTGTCNATGAGACACTGANATGAGACAGCTATGGGAAACTCCTGGTGGCGTCCATCCTCCAGAGAATAAAGTACAGTCTCTCAAATTAGGCATCGGCCACCTGACCATTCCTNAGAAGCTGATTTTGCCGCTTGTTCAACATATAGGTGATGCNGCTATACCCTGCGTAGCAATTGGAGATGTGGTTCTTAAAGGTCAAAAAATTGCATCTGCTAGCGGTGACCTAAGCGCACCTGTGCACGCTCCCACGTCAGGGGTCATAAGCGCTATTGAAGATCGTCCTGTAGCCCATCCTTCAGGAATGTCAGCACTCTGCATTGAAGTTACGAGTGATGGNGAAGAACATTGGATAGATCTACATNGCCATGCNGAGTATAAACAACTCAGCCCTCAAGAAGTTAGTCACCTGATTGCTGATGCAGGAGTTACCGGGCTTGGCGGCGCAGGCTTCCCATCAGCAGCAAAGCTTGATAATAGTCGCACTAGGTCCATTGACACTCTGATTATCAATGCGACTGAATGTGAGCCTTATATTACTGCCGATGACATCCTAATACGCGAGCGNGCAACAGAGATCATTCAAGGGATTGACGTCATCAGTCACGTGCTTGATATGCCAAGGAGGGTTTTAATTGGTATTGAAAATAATAAACCAGAGGCGATAGATGCTCTTCGTGAAGCATGCAAAAGCANGGCTATTGAAGTTGTAGCTATCCCNACTAAATATCCATCGGGCGGTGAAAAACAACTTATTTATATCCTTACAGGTCAAGAAATACCCAGCGGCCAATTACCATCAGACATCGGTATGGTATGCGTGAACAGTGGGACNGCTTTTGCCATCAAACGCGCGGTAATCGACGGTCAGCCATTGATTTCAAGAATAACGACAGTTACCGGAGATGCCTGTGGGATTAATCGTAACTATGAAGTCCTTATAGGTACTCCGGTCAGCCATCTCCTAGANGAAAATAAGTTTATAGGAAAAAATTGCAGTCGTTTAATCATGGGTGGCCCAATGATGGGCTTTAGCCTCAGCTCCAGTGANCTATCTGTTGTAAAAACCACTACCTGTATTCTNGCTCCAAGTCACTCCGAAATACCTGAGGAAGANCCTCAACAACCTTGTATACGTTGTGGTCTCTGTGCGGAGGCCTGTCCAGCGTCTTTATTACCNCAGCAACTCTATTGGTATGCGCAATCTGAAGACCACGAACGTCTGCAGGCGCATAATTTGTTCGACTGNATAGAGTGCGGCGCCTGTTCCTATGTTTGTCCCAGTAATATCCCTTTGGTGCAATACTACCGCAGTAGTAAGGGTAATATTATTAATTCNCGCAACACTAAAATTAGCGCCGCAAAAGCGCGCGAGCGCTTTGAGTTCCGCCAAGTGAGACTAGATAAAGCGGAACAAGCAAGAGAAGTTAAACGCAAAGCTCGGCGTATCGCCACTGAGAAAGCAAAGACGTCTAACTCATCAGCAGCAGACATTATTAACGCAGCTAATCTGCGCGCTAAGGCCCGGCAGGCTTCACCCGATCAGCAAAAAGCTAAATTAGAACGAACATTAATGGCTGCGAAAATGCGNCTTGAAGAGGCTCAAGAACGATTAGTGGAAGCTAATAAAAGTGGTAGCNCAGAACAGCAGGCTCAGCAACATGCTAGTGTCGAAGGTGCTCGGCAAAAGGTTGAGCAAACAAAACGGCGNCTTGAGGAGGTAATTCAGTAGTGGCTTTTAAGCAAATAACCTCACCCCATGGNCACAANCNTCAGAGNANNGGCCGAATAATGCAACTAGTGCTCATTGCCACACTACCGGGTCTTCTCGTACTCAGCTATCAATTTGGCTGGGGTATTCTGATTAATCTGTTCCTCGCAGTCTTTNCAGCNATTAGTGCAGAAGCTCTTATACTTAAAATACGACAGCGACCTATTGGANTNTATTTANGGGATTATAGCGCNGTGGTTACTGGAGTTCTGCTCGGTCTGTCCTTGCCGCCTTTGGTGCCATGGTGGTTAGTAGTTGTGGCAACAGTATTTTCAATAGTAATTGCCAAGCAGTTATATGGCGGTCTTGGCTCTAATCCTTTTAATCCAGCGATGGTTGGTTATGTTGTTGTATTGATTTCTTTCCCTATTGAGATGACTACCTGGGTAACGCCAGTATCACTGCTTCCCGAAGGTATCAGTCACCCAGGGCTGTTTGAATCACTGACAATTGTATTTGCCGGATTTAGTCCCTTGGACGGAGTTACCGGTGCTACACCGCTTGACCTTTTCAAACATAGTGATGGGTTATTGGTCGATCAGATTTATCAAAAAAATACCCTTTTTAGCAGTGCTAGTTTCGCTGGTGTCGGTTGGGAATGGGCTAATGTCGCATTTCTACTCGGCGGTTTAGGCTTGCTAAAAGCACGTATTTTCACTTGGCACGGCCCAGTTGCTATGCTCGTCACATTGGCGACTATGTCTATGCTGTTTTGGGATGCCGGTAGCTCGAACAGCCCCGGCTCTCCATTAATGCATCTATTTAGTGGCGCCGCTATGTTTGGCGCCTTTTTCATCGTGACTGACCCTGTTTCCTCGGCCGTCAGCAATCGTGGAAGACTTTTTTATGGTGCGTTAATTGGGCTACTAGTTTATGTAATACGCGCCTGGGGAAGCTATCCTGATGCAGTGGCATTTGCGGTGCTTTTAGGTAATTTTGCCGCACCCTTTATCGATAACTACACGGTACCGAGAACTTACGGCCATAATCAACGCCGCAAAGCTACAGTAAAGGAGGAAGACGAATGATCCTTTCGTCCATTCGAGACAATGCCCTCGCTCTTGCCCTATTTGCTTTAATAACAGCCCTTTTGTTGTCATCAGTTAATAACCTAACTCGTGATCGGATTGCACAAGCGGAGAGACTTGCAGCACAAAGTGCTCTTTTAGAAGTAGTGCCGTCAGAGCTCCACGACAATGACATGTTGCTTGATACTCAGCCTATCCCATCGCAATTTTGGTCGCTACTGGGACTCGAGAATGGTGGTAATGTCCATATTGCCCGATATAACAACGACCCCATTGCAGTCATTATTCCCACCATTAGTCCTGAGGGATATAGTGGTGATATTGCTATGCTTGTTGGCGTAAATGTTGATGGCAGTGTGGCTGGGGTGCGAGTTGTAAAGCATCGGGAAACTCCAGGTCTGGGCGATAAGATAGAACTACGTAAAAATTTGTGGATTCTAGATTTTAACGGCCGATCTCTAAGTAATACACCACGTCAAAAGTGGGCGGTTAAAAAAGCAGGCGGTGATTTTGATCAATTTACAGGAGCCACCATTACGCCAAGAGCCGTCATTAATCAGTTGGTTAATACACTGACGTATTTCGATCAAGACAACGAGAGACTTTTCGCCTTAGAACAGACACCTAAGAGACAGGACAAATAATGAGTCAGGGGTTCAAAGAAATAACAACCAACGGATTATGGCACAACAATCCAGCGCTAGTGCAACTGCTAGGTCTATGCCCGCTGCTTGCGGTAACCTCTACTGTCGCCAACGCACTGGGTTTAGGCCTTGCCACTCTTCTGGTCTTGGTTGGCTCAAATACCATAGTCTCGCTTATTCGCAATCATGTTAGTGATGCCGTGCGTCTTCCTGTATTTGTCATGGTTATAGCCTCATTTGTGACCTGTACCGAGATGCTCATGAAGGCTTACACTTACGAGTTGTACCAGATTCTTGGTATTTTTGTACCCTTAATAGTCACCAATTGTGCGATTCTTGGCAGAGCTGAGGGTTTTGCTAGTAAAAATTCAGTGGGGTTAGCTGCTCTAGATGGTTTTATGATGGGACTGGGGTTCTTGATGGTATTAGTCGCTTTAGGTGCAGTAAGAGAGCTACTTGGCCAGGGCACACTCTTAGTTGATATGCATCTTTTATTCGGCCCCAGTGCGATGAACTGGCTTATAAAACCCTTCGGTGAAAGTTATAGCTTTTTAATATTTGTTTTACCACCAGGTGCATTTCTCGTCGCTGGTTTGCTTATTGCCCTAAAAAACATGCTTGATGATATGGCTAAGACTCGTTCAGATTCCCAAAAGTCTAAACCGGTCAAAGGCGCTAAGCGGGTCAGGACTACAGGCCATATAAGTTAGTGTTTAATGACTATCTATATCCTTGTCAAACAACATTTTAACATCACGAAAAGCTTTAAACTCCAAATAATTGTTACTTGGATCCCGAATAAACAAGGTCGCCTGCTCTCCCCTGAGGCCCTCAAATCTTAAATAGGGCTCAATCACAAAATCAACATTAGCTTTTCTCAATCTATCAACGAATTCTTGATATAACTCCCAGTCTAGAATCAAGCCAAAATGAGAAGCTGGCACAGCATGATCATCTACTGGGTTAGTCACAGTCGCGGCATGATCTTTTGGGTCAACCAGGTGAGCAACTAACTGATGTCCAAAGAAATCAAAATCAATCCAACGGTCAGACTCTCGACCTGAGACGCAACCAAGAATATCGACATAGAAAGTTCGTGCTTCTTCCAAATCGATAACGGGAAATGCTAAGTGAAAAAGAGGCTGAGTAGTCATGGTAAGAGGTCGTGATGATTTAGTTCGCAGAGTAGCACGCTCGAATCAAAAGAGGACTGAAATCGAGCGTGCAAATGATGTACCGGCTTATTAGGGCATCCTGTACAAGGCACAAATTTTATTACCTGAGGGATCACGTAAATAAGCCAAATACATGCTCATTGGGCTCCCCTCGCGCACTCCTGGAGGATCTTCGCAAGTGATTCCGCCATTGGCCATGCCAGCAGCATGCCAAGCATCAGCGGCTTCGGGGCTATCCACAGCAAAGCCCAAAGTACTTCCGTTGCCATGGGTCGCCGGCTCACCATCGATTGGTTTGGTCAGCATAAAAATACTACCATCAGCGAAATAAAAGCAACGACCCTTGGGGTCCATAACCCCTGGTTTGTGGCCAATAGCACCTAAAACGGCATCGTAAAAAGATTTGGATTCATCGACGTTGTTCGCACCGATCATTACGTGACTGAACATATTTCTTCCTTATAGTTGAGTATTAAAGTTAATATTTTGGTGGGCAGCACGAACTCTTTTTTGTCTTTTTGCTGCGCGATTAACGCAGAGCATATTACGGTTCAGGTACAAAAACTTCAACCGCACTTCTGCAGTTAAGTAGTCAGTCTCTCTTCAGTAAATAGATGAGTATTTTTGACCATTCGTACTAATGATATCTTTGCTAATGATTACCACGGCAGATCATCCAAATCTAGGTTGCCGCCACTGAGTATAATAGCAATTCGTTTACCATGAAAATCTTCCGGTTGATCCATAATAACTGCGAGCGGAACTGCTGCTGAAGGCTCAACGATAATTTTTAAACGACTCCAAATGAGCTTCATTGCCTCCACAATCCGCGCCTCGGATGCCAATAAGATATCATCAACCTGCTCGGTTATAATCTCAAAATTACGCACCCCCAGCGTAGCACGCAAGCCATCGGCGATAGTGTTAGGGGCAGATTTAGCGACCCTTACTCCAGACTTGTATCCCTGCCAAGCATCATTAGCCATTTCAGGTTCTGCTCCGATAACCAGAGTCGATTCACTTCCTTTAGACTGCTTAACCACCAGCGCTGAGCCGCCGAGCAAACCACCACCACCAACCGGTGCCATGAGCATATCAATGGGCTGTCCAATTTGAGACAAGGTTTCCAGAGCGGCGGTACCCTGACCTGCGATAATTCTATTATCATCGTAGGCGTGAACCAAGCTAGCTCCAGACTGCGTAATTAGGTTGGTTACAGTCGCTTCTCGGGCAGCCATCGTCGGCTCACAGTAAACCACTGTCGCACCATAACTAATTACCGCATCTTTTTTAGCTTGAGGGGCATTATCAGGCATAACCACAGTACAAGGCGTTTGTCGCATAGCGGCGGCCCAAGCCAGAGCAGCACCATGATTGCCTGAAGAATGAGTGACCACCCCTTTGCTGAGACTATCTTGGTCCATGGAAAACACTGCATTGCAGGCTCCGCGAGCCTTAAATGCCCCCACTTTTTGAAAATTATCAGCTTTGAAGGACAGCTCACAACCAAATATTTTATTGAGTTGGGCACTCTGCAAAATAGGTGTGCAGTGGATGTAGGGCACTATCCGCTCATGGGCTTGCTGGATATCTTCGATAGTTAATTTCATGGGAGCAGTTTAGCGCAGTTGCAGGGTCACTAGCGACTAAAACTATTGATAGGCGAATAGGTAATTTGCCATATACTTAGGGTATGTTTGTCGGACATCGACCTAATGTTTGCCACGGAGTAGAGAGTTGTAATGGATAAAATCGAATACTGGTTAACCCTGCCGATCATTCAGGTCGGAGACTTTACGCTTCGGCTTGCAGACCTTGCATCAGCAATGGGTATTATTGTTCTTACAGTCATTATTTCAAAAATTCTGACTCGAGCAGCCACGCTTGCGGGTGAGCGCACTCGCGCTCAAGATCAAAATATTTATGTTGTTAATAGGGTCCTTAAATATTTAGTCTATGCCTTAGGTACAGTGATGGCCCTGTCGGAGCTGGGGTTTAGCTTTGATAAGTTAGCCATTATCGTAGGAGCATTAGGTGTCGGTATTGGGTTTGGCCTTCAGTCTATTGTTAATAATTTTGTTAGCGGTATTATCATTCTGTTCGAAAAATCTCTGCGAGTTGGAGATTTCATTGAGCTACCCAATGGTTTATTGGGAGAGGTACGCGAGGTCAATATTCGCAGCACGCTGATTCGTACTTTGGATAACGCTGATATTCTCGTCCCCAATTCAGACTTTATTACTAATCAAGTCAACAATTGGACCCTCAATGATGATGTTAGACGCTTTAATATCCACTTTAGTGTCGCCTATGGCAGCGATCTAGAACTGGTGCGGAAGGCTGGGCTTGAGGCCGCAGATCAGGTCCCACTCACCATTCACCGAGACAACCTTATGCCAGATATCTTAATACGTGAATTGGCTAATTCGGGCATAGAGTGTTCACTATCAGTATGGACCGAAGGTGACCTAGTTAAGCGACCAGGTCTAGTCACTTCCACCTACCTAACATCTATTTACAACAGCCTTGCAGCGCACGGAGTGGAAATCCCCTTCCCGCAGATGGACGTGCATATGCGAGACTAGTTAATCCTGAATCCATAAAAAAGCCGCTCACTGGAAGCGGTTTTTTTATTGGCAACAGAGTCTATTTCTGAAGATCACGACCGCGGTTGGCAGCAATCCTTAAGCGCAGCGCATTAAGTTTAATAAAGCCTTCAGCATCCGCTTGATTGTAGGCCCCACCATCATCATCAAAAGTGGCAATAGTCTCATCAAACAGGCTATCAGACGCAGATTGGCGGCCAACCACACTGACACTACCCTTATAGAGCTTTACTCGCACATCGCCGTTTACTGCCTCCTGACTTTGATCAATTGCAGTTTGCAACATCAAACGCTCTGGAGCCCACCAGTATCCGTTGTATATAAGTTTGGCATAACGTGGCATCAACTCATCTTTAAGGTGAGCAACCTCTCGATCCAGGGTCAGGGATTCGATGGCACGATGGGCTTTCATCATTACGGTACCCGCTGGAGTCTCGTAGCACCCCCGTGATTTCATACCTACATAACGATTCTCAACGATGTCTAATCGACCAACACCATTAGCACCAGCAATCTGGTTTAAGTGCTCGATAACCGTTGCCGGTGACATTGATACGCCATCAATAGCGACAATATCGCCCTTCTCATAGCTAATGGTCATGAACGTTGCTTCATCAGGTGCATTTTCTGGCGAAACAGTCCAGCGCCACATATCCTCTTCAGCCGCTGACCAAGGATCCTCTAAATTACCACCCTCGTAGGAGATGTGAAGTAAGTTCGCATCCATGGAAAAAGGTGATTTTTTGCCGCGCTTCATTTCTACGGGGATGTTATGAGTCTCACAGTACTCCATTAATTTATCCCGCGAATTTAGATCCCATTCACGCCATGGAGCGATGACTGTAATACCTGGCTTAAGCGCATAGGCTCCCAGTTCAAAACGAACTTGATCATTACCTTTTCCCGTTGCCCCGTGAGAAATTGCCTCAGCCCCGGTTTCATTAGCGATTTCGATCATCCGCTTAGCTATTAGGGGTCGAGCAATAGAGGTACCCAATAGATACTCGCCCTCGTAAATAGTATTCGCGCGAAACATGGGGAATACATAATCTCGGGCATACTCTTCCCGTAGATCTTCTATATAGATCTCCTGGACCCCAAGGGCTTCAGCTTTTGCGCGAGCTGGCTCAACTTCTTCACCCTGACCAATGTCCGCGGTAAAAGTGACGACTTCGCACTGATATTCTTCTTGCAGCCACTTCACAATAACCGAGGTATCTAACCCACCTGAATATGCTAAAACTACTTTGTTAACTGATGACACCTGATTTCAACCTTGTATGGATAGTAAAGATCGCGGATTTTACCTGAACCGGCGTTTGGATTCACTGTTTGTCTACGTTTGGGTATATAACTTATTGATCAAAGGGATTTCATCGGAGTCGAATAGCCGTAAATCTTGGGCAAAAAATTTGTGCAAATCTGCTTTATCTGGAAAACCATAATAGCAGCCCTCACCATTTGGAGGAGTCGTCGTTATCTGATCTGTTCGTACCAACTCATCCACCGCGGCACCAATCTCCAGACAGCCATCACGGTACAGCTTCAAAACGTTCAGCGTGTAGGAAAGTGACATATTTAATGGAATTGACGCCTTCGCAATGATTGCGCCACTATCTATGGTGCAATCGCTAATTCTGTGCAGGGTTGAGCCGATTAAAGAGTCCTCATTGAGCATGGCTCTGAAACTTGCCATAACGCCTCGATAGTCAGGTAAGAGACCTGAATGCAGATTAATCACCCCATGTTTGGGCAGGTTAATGACGTGGTCATGAAGAATTAAACCAAAACGCACCGAAATAATAAGATCCGGTTCAGTAGCCGCTATTTTTGCCACTGCTTGTGGAGTATTAACCTGATTATCGCAGTCAATGAAATTCTCTAAAGAGCATCCCATAGACTGGGCTAACGCACAAAAGGTGGGTCGACCATCGTTGAGTAGATTATTTTCAAAGTTTGCTAACTCAATTAGTGGTTCAGGTCGTCGTTTATCAGCACCCACCTTTTCTGAAATGAATACCGAGATATTTTGTCCCTCGAGTATCCGAATTAGGTGACTAAGCGCCAAATGGCTCGCTAAATCTCGATTGACTAGCAGTGTTATGTTCATATCATGACTAATCGTTTATTGTTTGAAGTTAGTTTTTCACAAAACCTATTATGAAGCTATGGTTTGCGGTAGCATTCACATGTTAACAATGGAGCTCAACATAATGGATTCAATCACAATCATTCGACCTGATGACTGGCATCTCCATCTGCGAGATGATCAGGCTTTAGTGACCTCGGTTCCTGCTGCAGCAAGAGGATTTGGTCGCGGCATTATCATGCCTAATCTTACCCCTCCGGTCACCAAAGTTGCTCTAGCTAGTGATTATCGCGAGCGTATTCTTGCCCAGCGACCAGAAGGTTCAGATTGGCAGCCATTAATGGTGCTCTATCTTACCGACAACACCAGCCCTGATGAAATTTATGCCGCAGCTGACAGTGGTTTTGTACATGGCTGCAAATATTACCCTGCTGGCGCCACCACCAACTCTGATTCTGGCGTTACGGACCTTAACAACATGCACTCAGTGTTCACAGCCATGGAAGAAGTCGGCATGGTGCTACAAATGCATGGTGAAGTTACCTCACCAGACATTGATATATTTGATCGCGAGGTAGTATTTATCGAACGCCATTTGCGATCATTGGTAGACCAATATCCGAATCTCAAAGTTATTTTAGAACACATTACTACTGAGCAGGCTGCTGACTTTGTAATGAGTGCGAGTGATAATGTTGGTGCGACCATTACTCCACAGCATTTACTCTATAATCGAAACCATATGCTGGTGGGCGGCATTCGTCCGCACCTATTTTGCTTGCCCATATTAAAAAGAGACATTCACCAACAGGCCCTAATCAGCGCTGCTATCAGCGGCAACCATAAATTCTTTTTGGGTACCGACTCAGCACCTCATACTAAGGGTGCAAAAGAAAGTGCCTGCGGTTGTGCCGGCTGCTTTAGTCATCACGCAGCCATAGAGCTATATGCTGAAGTGTTTGATCAAGCAGGTGCAATGGATAAATTAGAGGCCTTCGTCAGTATCAATGGCCCGGATTTCTATGGTCTTCCCCATAACACAACAAACATTGTGCTTAACCGTCAGTCATGGCTACTTCCGGAGAGCCTTCCTTTTGAAGATACTGTGCTAGTGCCATTGGGTGCAGGCACCACATTAAAATGGAAGCTAGCTGAATGATGGAGAATCTCCAAGAGAGCTCTGACACTTTTATGGCGCAACGCTTTCGTGGATTTTTACCGGTGGTGGTTGACGTTGAAACCGGTGGTTTTGACTCTCATAGAAACGCCCTACTTGAAGTGGCTGCAGTTTTGTTAGAAATGGATGGTCAGGGCAATTTACAAATTAAAGAAAGCTATAGTAAGAATATCGAACCTTTCCCTGGCGCCATTGTTGAAGAGTCTGCGCTAGAATTTACCGGTATTGATATCTATGACCCAGAACGCATGCCCGAAGAAGAAGGCGAAGCTCTGCGGGAGATTTTCCAACCCATTCGACGTGAAGTATCGATTACTGGTTGCACTCGCGCCGTAATGGTTGCCCACAATGCCCATTTTGATTTAGGTTTTATCAATGCTGCGGTCAATCGCGCTAATATCAAACGCAACCCGTTCCATCCATTCTCATGTTTTGACACCTCTGGCCTAGCCGGGCTTGCCTATGGGCAAACTGTTTTGGCTAAAGCCTGCAAAGCTGCAGGTATCGACTTCAATAATAACGACGCCCACAGTGCACTCTATGACACCGTTAAAACTGCTGAGTTATTCTGCGGTATTGTTAATCGCTGGAAAGAGTTGGGTGGCTGGCCTCTTAAGCCTTAATTACCAGAGCTCCTTTAACTCGACCATTACGATTATTTCACCTTTGGTTTAACCCAAAATTCAGCGTTATCGATGCCTGCGGCCTCTGCGTCAAACGTAGGATCAAACCCGTCTTTGAGTTGTGTCTCGTAGTCTTTTAGCGCTAACAAAGCCGGTCGTTGCAAAATCAAGATCGCTATAATATTCAACCAAGCCATAGCGCCAACGCCAACATCACCGAGAGCCCATGCTAGGTCGGCAGACTTAATACCGCCGTACATGACAGATGTCAGCACCAACCATTTTAAAAATATCATTAACCAAGGGCGGTGCACCGCGCGATTGATATAAGTGACATTTGTTTCAGCGATATAGTAGTAAGCCAAGATAGTCGTGAATGCGAAGAAGAACAGTGAAACTGCCAACAGACTGGCACCCAAACCTGGCAGTATGGTTTCAAAAGCGCTTTGAACATAGATAGGCCCTGCTTCTGCGCCGGCCAGTCCTGTATACAACATAACTCCGTCGGGTCCCTGCACATTATAGAGGCCAGTAAGCAAAATCATAAATGCTGTAGCAGTGCAGACAAACAACGTATCAATATAAACCGAGAAAGCCTGCACCAACCCCTGCTTAGCTGGATGTGAAACTTCCGCCGCGGCTGCAGCGTGAGGAGCTGTGCCCTGACCCGCTTCATTGGAGTAAATACCTCGCTTAACACCCCACTGGATTGCCATGCCTATAATCGCGCCATAACCTGCTTCTAGACCAAACGCACTATTGATGATCAAGCTAAACATCGCGGGGATTTTCTCGTAATTAGCGCCCATGACTACCAAGGCAATCAAAATATAACCAAGTGCCATGACAGGAACGACGACTTGGGTAAAGCTGGCGATGCGGCGAACACCCCCAAACACAATTAAAGCCACGCCGATAGCGATGACAGACGCCCCAACAACAGGGGGTACGCCCCAAGCATTTTTAACGGCTGCGACAATACTGTTGGCTTGAATGCCCGGCAGACAGAAACCAACCGCAATAATGGTACATGCGGCAAATAACCAGGCATACCACTTTTGACCCATGGCTTTCTCGATGAAATATGCTGGCCCGCCGCGGTACATACCTTTTTCATCTTTTTCTTTGTATATTTGTGCCAATGTTGCCTCTACATAGGCTGTGGATGCACCAAGAAATGCCACCAACCACATCCAGAAAACTGCACCTGGACCACCCATGGCAATCGCCGTTGCGACACCTGCAATATTACCTGTACCAACACGACCGGATAACGAAATTGCTAGAGCTTGAAAGGAAGATACGCCCGCATCGGAGCTTTTCCCTTGGAACATCAGTTTTATCATGTGCCGAAAATGACGAATCTGTAGAAAGCGAGTATGAATGGAGAAATAGAGGCCAGTTCCAAGACAGAGATAGATAAGAGCTGAGCTCCATATAATGCTATTTAGATAATTTACAAATGCTTCCAAAATATTTCTCCGCTTTTTTTATTAGATTCGGTTTCGCATGGTACAGCTCAGTCAAGAATGAGCAAAATATTAAATGCTATTATTGTGCTCCAGTCATAATTCTTTGATCTGGAGTCTCAGCGGAATCCCAATATCCGCTTTTGTGTGCTGCAGCATTATTCGGTGCAAGTTGTCAAAAAAAGCACCTGTCATTTCGGCGGTTTTTCTCGTGTCCATATCAATATGACCCAGTATAGTTTCATAAATGGCGCATAGTTGATCTTTTTCATTAAGCATAACAGCGGTGAGATGAATTAGTTTTTTGTTTACTCTATGCAATCTATATCGGGTTACAATAACTTCATCTAACAGGCATTCATTAATATATTTAATGTTGTCTTCAAGCGTGAAGGAAGAAAATCCAGAATCAAAGTATTCTGTGGAAAAACCTAATTCGGCGATGTAAAAGTCTTCAATAGACTCGCCAAATATTTTTGAATAATACAAAACATTCATGTGCCCATTTTGATCACACATATCTTGGGTAATGCGTATGGGTTGGGAGGTGTGAGGAAAAGCACTCTTTATAGTCATAAATAGTTCATCAGTAATAAGTTGAGGATTATTTTTTTTGCAGTATTAGAGCCAGCTGATAAAGCTGTTTTTTGTCGCCGCCGGTGATTTTAGCGGTGAGGGATGCCGCCTTAGTAATGGGTAAATCTTTCATCAATATTTTTAAAGTCTTTTCAGCATCATTCGAGAGACTCCCGTCTGCGGTAACATTACCTCCAATGACAACAACGATTTCTCCTCGTTGTTGATTACTATTAGCTTTGATCTGTTCCAGTAATTCATCGAGGGTACCATGAAGATAAGTCTCAAAGGTCTTACTGATTTCTCTCGCCACGAAAGCGGCCCGGTCAGAACCAAATACATCGGATAAATCTTGCAAGGTTGCCAGAATACGATGGGGAGCCTCATAACAAACAAGGGTATCGGTTACTAACTTAAGGGTTTCAAGCATTTTCTGACGCTGAGTTGATTTCGCTGGAAGAAAACCAATAAAACGGAATTTGTCAGTGGGTAATCCCGAAACACTTAACGCAGAAATAGCTGCGCAGGCACCGGGAATAGGAATTACCTCAATACCCTCATTGCGGGCGCGAGCAACTAAGCGATACCCTGGATCTGAGATCAGAGGAGTACCCGCATCAGAAATTAACGCCACATTTTTACCAGCCCCAAGTCGGTTGAGAATTTTTTCAGTGCTTTTTTGATCAGTATGATCATGATAAGCAATGCAGGGAGTATCTATATTAAAGTGTTCTAGTAGTTTTTTACTGTGGCGGGTATCTTCACAGGCAATTACACTAACAGACTGGAGAGTGGAGACCGCGCGAGGTACCATATCGGTTAAATTGCCGATAGGCGTGGCAACAATATATAACGTACCGGATTGATTTGGATTCATGAGCAAACAATTTCTTTTAAAGATTCTTTGTATAGGGTGCATCTTAGCCTTTATTGGCGGTTGTGCGCCAACTGCGACCACAGATAGTGGCAGAGTTCCTGTCACCTATATTTCTGAGGAAGAGGATCTTACTGCATTAGAGCAAACAGAACTATTATTTGCACAGGCGCAGTTATTAGATCAACAAGGCAAAGAAATGCTAGAAGTGGCCATATTATTTGCCAAAAGTGGTAGCTTGCAGCGAAGTACAGAAACTTGGGCTCAGGTTAACAGTGCTCTGCTGACTGATCAGCTATTTATTGAATATACCTTTTTAGGTATTGAGTTAAATATGCAAGCCGATGACCCAAGCGCAGCCTTGTCAAACATTGAAGACCCACGATTCTTGCAACTACAATCCTATTTAGGCCGCCAGTATCAAAATCGTCTGTTGAGTATTAGAGCAGATGTCTACACTGAGCTAGGGGATTCAATAGCTAGCCTCCGCAACTCAATAGCATTAGCAACCCTGTTAGAGAACAAATCTGATATATCAAATGTCCACAACAAAATTTGGCGTCAGCTAGCGAGGCAACCCTTTAATACTTTGAATCAGTACTCTATGGACTCTGATCCAATCCTTGCTGGATGGTGTGAGCTGGCTGCAAATGGCAGGCGATATCAAAATAATAAAGATGCCCAGTTTGTGAATTTTATTAGCTGGAAAAATAATAATAAGAATCATCCCGCTGCAATTATTCCTCCCAGTTGGTTCAATCAGAGGCAAAATAATGCTGGCTACTCATCCCAAGTAGCTATTCTGCTTCCACTACAGGGAGATTACAAAGGACCTAGTCAAACATTTTTAGATGGCTTCATGGAAGCTTATTACGAGCTATATCAACAAAATAGAACAGAATCGCCAAATGTAAGAATTCATGACACATCCTTGCAAACTATAGAGCAAGCCTACGGAAACGCGGTGGCAGAAGGCGCTGATATGATTATTGGTGGAATTCGCCAATCTGAAACTGAAGCTCTAACCAAGATGTCAGTGCTAGAAGTACCAACAATTAGTTTAAACCGAATAGACAGTGGCGATATCGTGCAGAATCCAAATCTGTTCCAGTTCGGTAATTCCCAACAGGATGAAATACGACAAATCGCTGATGAGGCATGGAAAAAAGGCTACCGCAGAGCTCTTTTTATCGCTCCTGAGAATAATTGGGGACAGCAAGCTACGGCAGTCTTTAACTCCCACTGGCAAGATAAAAATGGTGTTCTTGTTGATCAAGTTACATACCCCGATTCAGTTAAAGATTTTACTAAATTCCTTAAAAAACCTCTGCAAATTGATTTAAGTGAAAGTCGTGGTATCCAGTTAAGACGTTTTGTTAATAGTCGTGTCATCTATACCCCTAGACGACGGCAAGATATTGATTTTGTTGTGGTACTGGGCTACCCAGAGAGAGTCCGACAGATAAAACCTGCATTGGACTTCTTGTGGGCAGCTGACTTGCCTGTTTATTCAAGCTCAGAAATATATAACGGGGTTTCGCAATCAGGATTAGATCGAGATCTTGGTGGGATTCAGTTTACAGCTATGCCATGGTCTCTCCCAGGCCAATTAAGCTCTGAACTAAACTCTGACCAAACGATGCACATTGCATATAGACAGCTTTATGCGAGGGGGCATGACTCTTTTTTAATTCATCGTAATTTAAGTAGCCTTCAAAACAACTCACAGGTACCTCTGTTTGGTTCCACTGGAATACTCAGTCTTTCAGACAGAATCATTAGGCGCCAAGTTCAGTGGGGAGAGTTTCAACAAGGAAAGGTTAGAAACGTTCGACCATAATCTAACAATTTAAAATAATATAAAGGTCAGAGAAATGGATTTCAATGACAGACATTCGGGGAAAGAAACATCCTCAAAAATCGGGGCAGAGGCAGAGCAATTTGCCCATGATCATCTATTGGCAAATGGTCTTATCCCAGTGAATCGTAACTTTAACACTCGCCGTGGTGAGATCGATATAATAATGCAGGACAAAGAACAGTTAGTGTTTGTGGAGGTGCGGTTTCGTCAGTCAAACCGATTTGGTAGTGCAGAAGAGTCTATTACTCAGCAAAAGCGAAAAAAGATAAAAGCCGCTGCCGCAATCTATATACAGAGCCACAAGATGAGCAATAATACGCAGGCCAGATTTGACGTGGTCGCATTGACTGGAGATTCAAGAAGCAGCTCTCAGTTTAGTGTAAACTGGATTAAAAATATCTTCATTGAATGACTAACTGGCAAGCGTTCACCTCTGGAGAAAAATACGTTAGGCGTGGATGTTTTGGAAATTATGGAACAAAAAATATTTAGTCACTTTCAAAAAATGATCGAAACAACAATGGTTGTGGGAGATCTCTTCTCAGGATCTATTGCTAGTGCTGCAGAAAGTATTAGCTCCACACTATTAGCTGGAGGGACTATTTTTAGTTGCGGGGACAAGTCTGGAATCTTAGCTGCCGAACTTTTAACCAACTATCTAACATCAGGATTTGAGATTGAAAGGCCTGGTTTTCCCGCCTTAAATATTAACCAGCTCTGTACTGCAAGTTCCAACAGGAACCAGCTGTCTAATCTGCTGAGTATCCATGCCCAAAGTAACGATCTATTAGTCGTCACAAGTGCTGGTGGTAACGCTCCACAGCTCATCGCAGCTGTTGAGGCCGCCATTGAAAGAGGTATGACTATAGTGCTACTGTCTGGACAAAATGACGACAAATTAGTTGGAACTATCGGTTACAATGACGTTCAAATTAGTACAGCTGAGTTTTCAGGCCAGCTAGCAGTATTGGCCCAAATAGAAATAATACAATGTCTGTCGGCCCTAATAGACGACAAAATCCTTGGAGGGATGTAAATGCGCAATTTGGCTTTGACTTTTGGTCTCATTCTTGTACTGGGTGGTTGTACCTCAATAGTAAATGAGGTCACTAAAGAACCAATACAACCTGACGAATCGGGCAGAACTCTAGGAGCGGACATTGATGATCCTAAAATGAGGACTTTTATAGGGGTAAACATTAAAAAGGCCGATCCTCAACTAAAGAAATCACATATTAATGTGTCAGTATTTAATGCGTTGGTATTATTAACAGGAGAGGTTTCTAGCGCTGAAATGAAATCACTCGCGGGGGATGTCGCGCGGGAGTATCGAGGCGTGCGTCAGGTTTACAATGAGCTCCAAATCCGAGGGAAAACCTCTATTGTGTCGCGTACAAATGACACGATTATAAGTGGAAAAATCAAAGCAAAGTTGGCTTTTAATAAAGAGGTTGATTACTCAGATTTAATACTTATTACCGAGGACAGCGTTGTCTATTTGGTTGGGACAGTCACCAAGGCCACTGGGGATCTTGCCGCAAATATTGCACGTAATACTAGCGGTGTGCGTAAAGTTGTTAAATGTTTAGAGTACGTGACCGAATCTTAAATATTATCCTACAAGCTCAATCGCCATCGCGGTAGCCTCTCCACCACCAATACACAGGCTTGCTATGCCTTTTTTGTCACCTCTACGTTGCATAGCATGAATTAGAGTCACTAGTATACGAGCTCCGCTGGCGCCAATGGGATGACCCAGCGCACAGGCTCCTCCGTGAACATTTAACTTGCTGTGAGGGATACTCAACTCATGCATCGCAGCCATAGCGACCACGGCAAATGCCTCATTGATTTCCCATAAATCTACTTCATCTATACTCCAGCCCACCCGCTTTAATGTATTCTGAACAGCTGTCACTGGAGCGGTGGTAAACCACTCTGGCTCCTGTGCCGACTCATCATAACCATGAATCAGGGCTATAGGTTTCAATCCTCTAGCTTCTGCCTCATCCGACATCATCAAAGTCAAAGCAGCAGCGCCATCAGAGATGGAGCTAGCGTTTGCAGCCGTGACGGATCCATCTTTTTGAAATGCGGGTCTCAATTGAGGTATTTTTTCTGGCTTGGCATTTCCTGGTTGCTCGTCAGTGTCGACAACGACATCACCACGGCGGGTGCTTAGGGTAACTGGAGCAACTTCATTGGCAAAATAGCCCTTCTCGATTGCTTGCTTCGCTCGGCTTAATGATTCAATCGCAAACGCATCCTGCATTTCGCGACTAAATTGATATTTTGAAGCACATGTCTCTGCAAAATTACCCATAGCAACACCTTGGTAGGCATCTTGCAAACCATCGTATTGCATATGGTCCAACATTTGTGCGTGCCCAAATCGATACCCTTGGCGGGCTTGTGGTAACAAATACGGAGCTCCACTCATACTCTCCATTCCTCCAGCTACGACGACCGATGCCTGACCGGACCTCAGTGCGTTACCACCAAGCATTATAGATTTCATCGCTGACCCACAGACTTTGTTAACAGTAGTACAGGTAGTAGATACTGGAAGTCCCGCTGCTAGGGCTGCTTGTCGCGCTGGTGCTTGCCCTTGCCCTGCAGTCAGGACAGAGCCCATTAAAACCTCATCAATATCAGAGGCATTCAATCCACTCTTACTTATAGCAGAGCTAATTGCTACGCCACCAAGATCAGAGGCCGATAATGAGGACAGACTGCCCATCATCCCACCCATAGGGGTGCGCATGGCAGATAGAATGGCTATAGGATTTGACATGTGAAACTCCAGGTCAGATATGTCGGCGGGTAATCTACTTCACTACCCTAAGGGCAGGCTTAGGTTTAGCCGAAGACTTTTGATCATCAATATTAGATTGTTGATTAGATTTGCTGCTTTTTAGCGGTGGTGGTGGCTCTTCAGTCTCATCGGGCTCAAACATCATCCCTTTGCCATTCTCTTGAGCATAAATTCCGGTAATGGAAAACAATGGCAAATAGAGATCTACAGGCATCCCACCAAATCGCGTCGAGAAATAGACCGCTTCATTGTTCATTTCGAAGTTAGTTACCGCTCGTGGCGCTATATTTAAAACAATTTGCCCGTCATTGACAAACTCCTGGGGCACTTCAACCCCGATGTAGTTCGCATCAACGATAACGTAAGGGGTACACTGATTGTCGACTATCCAGTCAAAAAACGCCTTTAAGAGATAGGGACGATTAGAGTGCATGGTTAGTTCGCAAAATCATTCACGAATTTCTCTCTCAAGATCAGTTAAGCTCTCCTGGAAAGAGGGGCGTTCAAACAACCGCTCCATGTATTCATGCAATGGCTTGACGTGGCGATTATTAGGCAAAGAAATTCCCAACTCAGGCAATCGCCATAACATAGGAGCTAAACAGCAATCGACCAAGGTAAATTCTTCGCTCATGAAGTATGGCATCTCTTCAAAAATACCAGCAATGGTGACCAATGACTCTCGGAATTCCTTACGAGCAGCGTCCGCCTTTTTGCCATCAGGGCTTGCCTTAATCTGATCAATTAGTACACACCAATCTCGTTCGATTCTATAGATCCACAAGCGGCTTTCGGCTCTTGCAACTGGATATACGGGAAGAAGAGGCGGATGAGGGAAACGCTCATCAAGGTATTCCATCACAACATTTGACTCATAAAGAGCCAAGTCTCTATCTACCAAAGTTGGCAGAGTCCCATAAGGATTTGCTTCAAGAATTTCTTCAGTTACAGACTTTGGATCGATATCTTCGATATCAACTGTAACCCCTTTTTCCGCCAAAACAATACGAACACGATGGCTATATTGGCACATTGGATCAGAAAATAATGTCATTGAAGAACGTCGCACACTCACCTCACATTTGGTGTTGATAAATTAATTAGCAGAGGATGACTATCATCCCCAAAATAGAAATTATCGGTTTACGTACGTGAACGAACGTAAACGTTGAATCTCTAGTGGATCCCTTTCCAGTATTCTCTATTGAGAAGAACAACAGGAACTAGCAATAATAACAGAAACAAAAGTACCATTTTTCCGATATGCTTGCGCTGCTCCGCCATTGGCTCTGCCACATAGGCCAAGAAGTTAACCAAATCAAACATCGCAACATCAAACTCTTCAGGGCTCATAGTTCCAGTTTTATCAATCTTGAAACGACCGCAAGGATCATCAAGGATATCTTCACCAGTCAGACGATCCCTTTTAATACCACCAAACTCAGAAACGACTGGTCCAGGTTGGCATTCAGGTAATCCTTGCAGATCGATCAAGACATGGGGCATACCTACATCTTTATATACCCTGTTATTGACTCCAAGTGGGCGAGACTCATCTGCATAAAAGTTGCGCAGGTAGGTGTAGAGCCACTCAGGAGAACGCGACCGTGCGACTAGTGTTAAGTCAGGTGGTTCAGCACCGAACCATCCCTTGGACTCATTGGCTGGCATGGCAATTGTCATCAACTCGCCAATTTTTTGACCGGTGAACACCATATTATCAAGCATCATGTTATGAGGAATATTTAAGTCATCAGCGACTCTTTCCCAGCGAGAGTATTTAAATGAATGACATCCCATACAGTAGTTGACCGCCAACTTAGCACCATTCTGCAGAGACGCTTTATCACTTAACTGTGCTTCAAAAGCATCACAGTCAATAGTACCGCATGACTTCCCGCTCTCCGCACCCACTGCTGTGATCGGCAAAACCACCATTAGCGCAACTACCAAAACTGCACCGAGAGTCCTCCAGAATCCGAGACCACCATCCATCGTAATACGATCAGGTTCTGGTTTAGTCTTTTCGATCCTGGTCCAGAAATAGATACCTATAAAGTAGCTGAAGTATAAAACAGTACAAAGTTGCGAGAGAAGCGTTCGTGCTGGAGTCGGTGCTTTGACACCCAAGTATCCAAGAATAATAAAGATGGCAGCGAGAACCATTAGTGCAACGCGACTAAATTGACCTTTATATCTGATCGACCTTACCGGGCTTCTATCAAGCCATGGTAATACAAAAAGGATTGCGATCGCTGCAGCCATCACCATAAACCCACCAAAGGCATTAGGCACCGCCCGCAACATTGAGAAAAAAGGTGTGAAGTACCAAACGGGTGCAATATGCTCAGGGGTTTTTAACCCATTGGCTATTTCAAAATTCGCATACTCTAGGAAGAAACCGCCCATTTCAGGCATGAAGAAAAGGATGCCGCAGAAGACGAAGAGGAACACAACGATGGGTACCAAATCGTGAATAACAAAGTAAGGGAAGAAGGGAATACCATCAATCGGGTTACCATTTTCATCCTTATACTTTTTAATGCTCACACCGTCAGGGTTGTTAGAACCTACATCGTGCAAAGCTATAATATGCATAACCACTAATGCAATAAGGATGATGGGTATGGCCACAGCATGAAGCGACATGAATCTGTTTAAGGTAATCCCAGAGAGTAGATAATCTCCTCTAATCCACTGCACAAGATCCTCGCCTATCACAGGGATCGTACCGAACAAATTAATAATTACCTGTGCGCCCCAATAGGACATTTGACCCCATGGCAACACATAGCCCATGAAGGCTTCTGCCATCAAAGCCACGTAAATTGTCATTCCAAAGATCCATACCAGCTCACGAGGTGCTTTGTATGACCCATACATTAGCCCTCTAAACATGTGCATATACACTACAATGAAAAATGCAGAAGCACCTGTAGAGTGCGCGTATCGAATAATCCAGCCGAGATCAACATCTCGCATGATATATTCCACAGACGCAAACGCTTGCTCTGCAGAACCCTGATAACTCATTAACAGCCAGATTCCGGTGATTAACTGAATAACCAAAACGACCATTGAGAGCACACCAAAGTAATACCAAAAATTAAAATTCTTCGGCGCATAGTACTCTGCCATGTGCCTGTTCCACTCGCGTTTGAGTGTTGGCATTCTTGAGTTAAACCAAGCTGCAAAACCTTTTTCTTCACTCATGACTAAGCAACCTCCGTATCGATGCCGATTACAACAACACTATCTGACTCATAACTATGGGGTGGAATCTCCAGATTTTTAGGAGCTGGTACGCCAGCAAAAACACGGCCTGAGAGATCGAACTTAGATCCATGACACGGACAGAAAAAACCGCCTAACCAAGCATCACCACCTAGATCCGCTGCGCCTACATCAGGTCGATATAGAGGGGCACACCCTAAGTGTGTGCACAAGCCAACCAAAATCAAATATTCTTCTTTACCTGATAGGGTTCTTGCGCTTCCATCTACGTAAGCAGGTTGCTTTGCTTCCACAGAATCAGCATCTCGCAAAATATCTGTGTCAAGGGCATTAATTGCCGCAAGAGACTCTTCGGTTCGACGAACGATATAAACCGGCTTACCTCTCCACTCGACGACCATACGAGCGCCGGGCTCAAGTTTTGAAATATTAACCTTTACAGGGGCTCCTGCAGCCTTAGCTTTTGCGCTCGGCTGCCAAGAAGCAACAAAAGGAACCGCAGCGCCAACTACACCTGCGCCTCCAACGACGGAGGTTGCACCTAACAAAAATTTACGGCGGCTCTCATTGACAACTTCACCATTCATGGCGATTCCTCAAGTCAGAATTAACGTTTTGTTTAATAGAAAGTAACAAAAATTGGCGGAATTTGTATTGGTTAACCCGCGACAATTTAGGCTTGCGCATGGTACCGGATTTGTTTATTTTAAGCAACAACGGGTGATATAGGAGCTAGCTTAAGTAGCTGATTTTATTAGGTAAAAAAAAAGCCCGACCAATGGGTCGGGCTTTTTGAAGAACTTAGAATTATCGCTTAGAGAATTGTGGACGCTTACGCGCTTTGTGCAGACCCACTTTCTTACGCTCAACTTGTCTAGCGTCTCGCGTTAAAAACCCAGCTTTTCTCAAAGGAGAGCGAAGGTTTTCGTCATAGCTGACTAAAGCTCGCGCGATTCCGTGTCTAATGGCACCTGCTTGACCAAAGTTTCCGCCGCCAGCAACAGTGATATTAAGATCAAATTTTTCAACCATATCAACCACTTCAAAAGGCTGACGAACAATCATTCGCGCCACTTCACGACCAAAATAAACATCAATACTACGATCATTGATTTTGATATCGCCTTTTCCTGAGGTCATAAAAACGCGCGCTGCCGATGTCTTGCGTCTTCCAGTACCATAAAATTGAGTGTCTGCCATAATCTGTTTCCGTTACAGTTCGAGTGTCTGAGGCTGCTGCGCTGTGTGCGGATGTTCTGCACCGGCATAAACCTTCAGCTTTCTAAACATTTCTCGGCCCAATGGACCGCGGGGCAACATGCCCTTTACTGCTGACTGAATGACACGCTCAGGCGCTTTATCAATCAACTGCTCAAAATTAATATCTTTTATTCCACCTGGGTAACCAGTGTGTGAGTAATAGATCTTACCCTTAGCTTTGTTACCTGTTACACCGATCTTCTCAGCATTGACTACAACAATGTAGTCTCCCGTATCCACATGCGGAGTGAATTCGGGCTTATGCTTACCTCTGAGGCGCGATGCAACCTCAGTTGCAAGACGACCAAGAGTTTTTCCATCGGCGTCAATAACAAACCAATCGCGTTCTACTGTTTCTGCTTTTGCACTGTATGTTTTCATTTTTTCCTACCTAACTTTGGGACAACCCCAAAAAGGGTGCGAATTGTAATGATCAGTGAGACCTAATACAAGGGCTGTTTCACGCAAAGTCTAACTTTTTTTAACCTATATTTAGGGACGATGAGGCCTTGCTAGATATTCATGGCTCTGCATCTCTAAAAGTCTGCTCTGAGTGCGCTCAAATTCAAAGCTCAATCTTCCTCCAGAATAGAGGCTCTGCAGGGGCTGCACTGCTGATATAGCGATTTTAACATTACGATCATAAAACTCATCAACAAGATTGATGAAACGCCGGGTAGCATCATTATTAGTCAGTCCCATAGTTGGGACATTGGTAATAATTACCGCATGGAATTCTTTAGCTATCTCAATATAATCATTCTGACTGCGAGGGCCTTGGCATAAGTCGCTAAATTCAAACCAAACAATATCTTCACAAACCTTGATAGCTGGAATTGGGCGCCCTTCCACCTCAAGCTTCACTGCTACTCTAATCTCCCCCTCTACAGGCACCAGGCGATTGAAGATCGCTTCAATATCTTCTTGCGCTTTAGCGTCAAGGGGAGTGCAATAAAGAGGAGCTTTTTCAAGAGCACGCAACCGATAGTCGACGCCACCATCCACATTGATAACATGGCAGTGTTGCTTAATAAGAGCAATCGCTGGTAAGAATCGCTGCCGTTGAAGACCCTCTCTATACAAAAGATCAGGAGTGATATTCGAGGTAGTCACTAAACACACATTTAATGTGAATAGCTCTTTCAATAAATTAGCAAGAATCATCGCATCTGCAATATCACTAACAAAGAACTCATCAAAACAAATAACACAGGTTTCATCTGCTATCTTTCTTGCCACTTGGCGCAAAGGGTTTTTTTCACCTCTAAAAGTAGTCAAATCGTGATGGACTCGCCGCATAAATCGGTGAAAATGAATTCTCATTTTATTGTCAAAAGGAAGGCTTTCGTAAAAATTATCCATTAGATAAGTCTTACCGCGTCCAACTCCGCCCCACAAATAAAGACCTTTAATAGGCGCCATGGGCGCCATGAACAACCTTCTTACCAGTTTTTTTCCGTAGCTGGCAGAATCTTTCCGGCGGTTTAATCGAAGGTCAAGATATAAGGTTTCAAAAGCAGCTACTGCAGATTCTTGAGATTGATCAGCGAGAAAACCCTCTTGCTGAACGTCTTTTAAATAGCGTTGTCTTGGAGATGGCATTTAAACAAGGGTTCCCTCTGTGAAATTGTACTGTAACGACCAAACCAATTCGTTTCAACCGTAAAACCCCAGGAGCACAAAAATTGAAATCTGCTGTATACTGTCAGTAATGTTTTCGCTTCGAGCAATCCCGCTATGGGGTAATTAAGCGTATCGTGAACACATAAGACATTATTAATGAGGTCAGATAATTGGAAGAAATCGCAACACCATCATCAACTCAAGCATCCAGCATTCCAGAAACTGCGTTTGTGGTTTCGGAGCTAACTCCGGCCATCATTGGTTGGTCTGGATTCACAGTGGCAATAGTGGCAGTTCTAGCCTTTATCGCTGGTGTATTGATCGCGCGTAAGTTCTTACCATCTGCAGACTTGGATGCCTCTGAAACTGTTGAGCTACGGAAAAAACTCGATAAAAGTGATCAGCAACTTAAAAAGTATCAACAAGAAGTATCTGAGCATTTTATTACTGTGTCTCACCTAACGACTAATGTAGCCCAGAGCTATAGAGAGATTAACGAGCACTTGGCAAGTAGTGCAATACGCCTGGCTAGTCCTGAAATTGGTCGCCAGTTACTGAAATCGGGTGGGTCGGATCTATCTCTGCTAGATTCTGATGGCAATCCTTTGGTAGGAATAGAGGACGTAGAGGTTCCACGGGATTACGCCCCTAAAGTACCAGGTGGAGTCCTGAGCGAGGAGTATGGATTAGCGGAAAATGATGCGCAGGACAATAGCTCGAAGCCCCCCTCTCAGCTAGCCAGCGAAGACCAAGAGGATTCAGATCCCACCGAAAATGTGAGTTGAAATTTATTACTTCTTTTTAGAAAAGTTTGCGGTAAACACGGAGGTTTACTGTGTCAGAAGCTATGAAAAGCAAATCAAAGGTTATTATTTCAACTGTCCTTCCAGGTTCATGTGTTCTGTGTAAGGGCTCTATAGGTCACCATAATAATTGCTTGTGCAATCTATGTATTGCAAATCTGCCATGGCTTTTAAACAAGTGTCCTAGATGCTCTATCCCTTATGCGCCTGACAAGCTATGTCCAGACTGCCAAAAGACACCCCATTATTTCGTCGATGCATATCAGCCATAGAGTATAAAATTGGCTCAGTTGATAAACTCATTATGAATATCAAAAAGAATCCCTTTTGCCCTGAAGTTCAAGAACTTTCGAGACTTCTAGCGCACACCATTGAACAGGCCTATCAAGATACCTGCATACCAAGCATTATTATTCCTGTACCTCTGCATTGGAGAAAATTGATGAGTCGAGGTTTTAACCAAAGTTCCTCAATAGCTCGAACAGTAGCAACCCAGTTTAGTCACACCAAAGTATATGAGAACCTGTTTATACGTCGTAAACATTCCAGCCCTCAACACCTAAAGACTAAAAAACAAAGGATCTTGGATATGCGTGATATTTTCACCATGCGGATACAACACAACAAAGTGCGACGAGGTGCTCAACCAGCTTTTAGAGGAAAGTGTGTAGCTATTGTCGATGATGTCGTAACAACTGGGGCCACCGCCAATGCTTTAGCGCGCACTCTGCTAAACTCTGGAGCAAAACACGTAGATATCTGGTCCATTGCCAGAACGGGCTGGCATAATGCCTCCTAGTAACGGAAAATAGACTCATGAAACCCGAAATCACCCTTTTATCAGACAAAGTCTGGCACCATATTTTAGATGAGGCCAGAACCACTGCAACTGAAGAACCACTTTTACAAGATTATTTAGTCAGCACCCTTTTGAATCATGATAATCTCAATACTGCACTCAGCCACCACTTAGCCAACAAACTGGCGAGCATCGCCGCACCTGCGTCAATGTTACGCACCATTATGTCTGACATTTTTTCTGACCCTGATGTTCTAAATAAAGTTGCTAGGGATATTCAAGCCACTGTTGATCGAGATTCAGCGTGCACACTCTACAGTTCGCCTTTTTTATATTTCAAAGGATTTTTGTCTTTACAGGCCTATCGTGCCGCACACCACTTGTGGACGCAGGGCAAAACTTCTATGGCTCTGCTTTTACAGCACAGAATTTCAGTGACATTTGCTGTTGATATCCATCCAGCCGCGATGATTGGTAGTGGTGTGATGATTGATCATGCAACGGGCTTAGTGATTGGAGAAACTGCAGTTGTCGATGACTCAGTATCAATTATGCAGTCGGTTACCTTAGGAGGCACAGGGAAAGACATTGGTGATCGACACCCGAAGATACGCAAGGGAGTTTTAATTGGCCCTGGAGCCACAATTCTTGGCAACATTGAAATAGGAGAAGGCGCAATGGTGGCAGCATCAAGCGTAGTGCTTAAAGCCGTTGCACCACACACAATCGTCGCAGGAGTCCCTGCGGTTGCAGTAGGAGATGTTGACTTTGATCAGCCTTCAAAAGTCATGAACCACTACTTTCCGTCGTCTTAAAAACCAATCTCTCTAGCATCGCAGCCAGGAAAAACTGACCACTTCGTCAATCGAATTAGACTCTGCCTCATTCATCAGTAATCGATCAACTCCGATTGCAACTCCCGCACACGAGGGGAGACCTGCTTCCAACGCCGCCAATAACTTGATATCAATATTTACCGGAGATTTTTTGCTTTTCTCTCTGTTAATGCAATCTCTATTGAATCTCAATCGCTGCTCATCGGCATCAGTTAACTCTAGGTAACCATTCCCAACTTCCATTCGATTTAAGAACACCTCAAAACGACGGCTCACTTTTTGCCCAGCATTGTTTACTCCAAACTGCGCTAAGGCCGATTGGCATTCTGGATAATCATAGATAATCGCTATGCCGAGGGGTAGTTGAGGCTCGACTTTAAGGCTAAAGATTAAATCTAAACAGTTTTCCCTGGTCTCTTCAGACCAACTCTCAGAAGCCAAACCAGCGGCAATCTCCTGCAATCGATCTAAATCAGCATCTTGAGGATCAACACCCACATGATCGACGAAACAATCGATATAACTTATTTTGGTAATATCTATGGTTACGTTTTCAGGTGCAGAGATCACAGACGAGATTAGCTCAATTACCTCATCAATCAACTGATGTTCATCCCAGCCACAACGATACCATTCAAGCATTGTAAACTCAGGGTTGTGCTTACTACCTACTTCTCCATCTCGAAAAGCTTTACTCATAGAATAAATATCACCACTGCCAGAAGCCAGCAAGCGTTTCATGAAATACTCAGGAGATGTTTGTAGGTAACCCTTGCTCCCACCAACTTTCGCGGAAATACTCTCTATATTAATATCGGTGACTGTCGAAGAGCTTAAAAGTGGAACGTCAACTTCAAGCACAGAACGCCGAGAGAAGAAGTGACGTATTGATGCCATCATTTGAGCTCGACGCTTCAAAGCACCTATGGACGCCCCAGGTTTCCATTTATCCATTACTAAGAACCCTCAAGGCATTTATGAATGTCTCAGAGTTATTTAACACGGCCTTGATATTCACCCGTACGGGTGTCGACCTTAACCATATCTCCCTGATCAAGAAATAGAGGAACTTTAACCACAGCACCAGTCACTAGCCTTGCTGGTTTACTCCCACCTTGCGCTGTATCACCACGCAACCCTGGGTCAGTCTCAACAATTTCTAGCTCAACATGGTTGGGCGGTGTTACGGACAAAGGCGAGCCATTATAAAGAGTCACTATGCAGGTATCCTGTTCACTCAACCACTGCAGTGCATCGCCTACAGCATTTTCATTAGCCTGATGTTGCTCGTAAGTATCAGGTTCCATGAAGTACCAGAAATCTCCATCGGTATAAAGATATTGCATATCCGTATCCATGACATCTGCACCCTCAAGAGACTCTCCAGACTTAAACGTCTTCTCAAGAACTCTCGCTGTCTTTAGATTACGCAATTTAACACGATTAAAAGCCTGACCTTTTCCCGGCTTGACGAATTCATTTTCTAGAATCGAACAAGGATCTCCGTCCAGCATTACTTTTAATCCAGAACGGAATTCGTTAGTAGAGTAATTAGCCATTGTTAATATTCCTGAAAGTCAAAAAACAGGCATGATACCCGAAGTATCAATGCATTTAACATCTTTTAGCCATAACCTCACTTTCTAGTGGATCTGGTGTCAGTGCAACTTATTAATGTCTTTATCGCTATATCCAAGTAGGTAGAGAATACCGTCTAAGCCTACATTAGAAATTGCTTGCTTAGCAGACGCTTTCACAACCGGTTTCGCTCTAAAAGCGATACCTAACCCTGCTATGCTAATCATCGGCAGATCATTAGCTCCATCGCCCACTGCAATAACTTGATCAAGACTCAGCCCTTGCTGGTGAGCAAGTTGACGTAAAAGATCAGCTTTGCGTTGACCATCAATAATATCTCCAGTCACCTTTCCAGTAACAATACCGTTCACTATTTCCAGCTCATTAGCATAGACATAATCAACGCCCAGAATAGTTTGTAACCGTTGTCCAAAAAAAGTAAACCCACCAGAAACAATTGCTGTGGTGTAACCCAGCTGCTTAAGGCTATGGATCAAATACTCAGCGCCTTCATTAAGACGTAAACGATCAGCTACAGTTTGCAGCACCTTCGCATTAAGTCCCTCCAATAAAGCTAATCTTTGGGTAAAGCTCTGAGTGAAGTCTATCTCTCCGCGCATTGCCGCCTCGGTAATAGCAGCAACTTCTTCACCAACGCCAGCTTCAATAGCTAGCTCATCAATGACTTCTGCATCGATCAGTGTCGAGTCCATATCAAATACAACTAGCTGACGGCTTCGACGGAAAATTGTGTCCTCTTGATAGGCAACATCTATATTGTGCTGACCAGCCAACTCAAGTAGTGAGCTACGAAGAGCCTCGGCACTCTTAGGATTACCTCTTACAGAAAACTCCACGCAAGCCTGTCCCATTTGCTCAGTCCCCTCCAGAGGAACTCGCCCGGATAATCGCACTATTTTATCAATATTGAGGCCCTGGTCGGCGGTAACTTTAGTCACTGCATTTAAATGGGAAGCATCTATACTGCGCGCCAAAAGAGTTACAATATGTCGAGCTTTCCCTTGCTGGTCTACCCAATCATGGTAACTTTCATCAGAAACAACTAAAAACCGACCTTGCATATCCAAGGTTTGGAGTACCGCCAAGACCTCAGATTTGATCTCACTAACACTCCCCTCTTCCGGTACAGCAACTAGAATACCCATATTGAGCTGATCATGAATTACCGCTTGTCCTATATCTAGCACTGTCACTTCGAATCGAGACAATACCTCAGCTACCGCATTGGTGACCCCAGGCTTATCTTCACCGTAAACATTAATTAACAAAACTTGTTTCACATTATGGCATCCCATCATTTTTCCAGTGACCATTATATAAAAGCTGAGCGAATAGGATAGAATGCAGGGAAAATAATTTACCCAAGGTTTGAGAATGCGACGCCAATACTCAATAAGAGTTAAATTACCTGCGCTAATAGCTTTAGCTTGTTTGGTATTTGGGCTTCTCAGCTGGATTATTATTGTGTCCCAAACCACTAAACTCTCAAATCAGGCAGTCCAAGATAAAAGCCGATCTACCCTCAAACAACTGGCTGAAAGTATCCGCACCCCTCTTTTTAGCAATGATATTATCGGAATCCAGTTCGCTCTGAGAAACGCCACTGAAGATCCAGCTATCTACAGCGCTAGTTTATATGACGTAGCAAATACATTGATTGCTCAAAGCTCTCAATCTCAAGAAACTCCACAAAGACTAGAGAATTTCAGACACAGCATCGAACTTGAGGACGCCCTGGCTGGAACTCTGACAATATCAGTTATTAGCCAACCCATCTATAGTGCATATTCACAGATTTTCCTATTATGGATGCTAGCCTGGCTTATATTCACTGCAGCCTCTACCTATGTTAGCTATCAATTCTCTGATGGACTTTCCCGTCGACTAAGATTGTTGACTAATCGGTTACCCGGCAGCAACGACCCTATGATCGACGAAATGCAGGCACTAGAGAAAA
Organism: Porticoccaceae bacterium; assembly: GCA_002685195.1. Taxonomy (GTDB): domain Bacteria; phylum Pseudomonadota; class Gammaproteobacteria; order Pseudomonadales; family Porticoccaceae; genus HTCC2207. The sequence continues at coordinate 48,342 of NYWV01000052.1, read as the reverse complement.
AAATCCAACCACTATTGTCTGCCTCAAGACAAGTAGACCATTCCTCCGACAATGGATACTACTGCTCCCTTGTGAGCGCAACCATTAAAAATCGTAGAAGCCTTAACAAGCAACTTAGCCACGAAAATCTAGACCTACTGTTTGAAAACATAGACCTTTGTACCGAGCGCACCCTTGAACTGTACGGTGGTCAAAGGCTTGAAGGAGTCGATGGAAATATCTGCTTTTACATTCGCTCTACCGAGGTGTCCAAACAGCATATTTTGGTATGTCTGATGGCCGTATACTCCTTACAACAACTTCTTATGAAACTATCAAAGAAATTAGGCATTGATCTGGAGATCAACTGGACAGTATGCAGTGACAACACCCCAATGCTGCCAATATTTAGTTACCACGAAAATATTTTTACTTTAAAAGAAAAGTCAAAAGCCATAGCTCAATCAATTGATCGTGATGTGATCGCTATTTCCATGGAAGAGTACACCATTGACAAGTTGAGCTCTATCGCACGATTTAGCCCGCATGAAAAAGACTGCTTTATATTTGAAGGCTTTCCAGAACAACGACAGCTATTGTTAGAAAAGCAAATCATGCATCTTGCGTCTGTATGTCTTTAAAGAATGAGGTTTTTATGAAAAAACATTTTCATAGAGAATCACTCCCCACACCAAAAGAAACAATAATAAAGACATCAAAACTGCTGCAGAACCTACATCTTTGGCGCGCCCTGACAATTCGTTGAATTCCAATCCGATGCGATCAACGACAATCTCAATGCCCGTATTGAGAAGCTCAACTATCAAGACGATCAAAATAACGCCTAAAAGCATCAGTAACTGCAGGCTGTCAGTTGCGATCCAGAATGCTGCTGGCACCAGAACCATCAGCGCAGCCACTTCGCAGCGAAAAGCCTCCTGAGACTTAAACGACGCAGTCAAGCCCTGCATTGAGTGGATCGTCGTTTTTATAACTCGACGATGGAGCAAACCTAAAATACCTTTTTGAGACATGATGTATACCGTTTAATTGTCTAGATTTTGATTCATTTCTAACGCGGGCATTTTTTCAATAGGAGCTCCCACTACAACACCAGGCACTCCTGCGACGGTAACATGTGGGGCCACTGAATGGAGTACCAGACTTCCAGCTCCAATTTTTGCCCCTTCGCCAATGGTAATGTCTCCAATCACCTTTGCTCCGGCTGAAATCATGACTCCATCGCTTACTTTAGGACAACTCTTTGCGGTAACACTTCCGCTTCCTCCCAAGGTTACAGAATGCAAAATCGATACATTGTCACCAATTACAGTAGTTTCACCCACGACCAAGCCGACAGCGTGATCTATCATAATGCCTGAGCCTATTTGGGCACCGGGATGGATGTCAACATCAAAATTTTCAGCCATCTTACTCTGGAGAAAATAGGCCAGTGCCTTTCGATTATTAGTCCAATACCAATGGGCGATCCTCTGTAATTGCAGAGCTTGAAAACCTTTAAAAAATAATAGTGGTATGAGATATTTATCACAGGCGGCATCACGCTCAAAACACGCAATAATATCTAATCTCATGCTGACTCCTATCGAAGGGTCAGCCTCCATAGCATCTTGAATAATAGAGGTGTAACTGGGGAAGGACAGATCTTGCTCATTTAGCTGATTAGCAAGGTTATAGCTAAGAGCGGAGTCGAAACAGGTATGGTCGAGAATTGAACGCTGCACAAATGACATCATATCTGGCTCTACATCAACCAAATTTCTGGCCTCTTCAATCATCAGAGCCCAAACGGAATCTTCTTTCACCATAGTTATAAACACCTACTGATACCTAGTTTAAATTTGCACAAAGCGCTCAAATATTTCATCAAGATGATCAAGAACAACATCTAAGTACATTAAGTTTGCGTCCCTAGAGAGTTTCTGTCTAATGATAGACTTGCTAAGTTGCTCTCCATAGATCTTCGCTATCGGTCCATAACTGAGATGCCACCGCTCAGGTGCCACACCTCCTTTGTCTGTAGCATAGGGCTGAAAGAAACCGTATGTATTCTGTTCACCATTAGCGAGGGCCCCAGTTAACCATTGGTGCATTGGTGCGAAAAGCCCCTGTCCCTCACATTCCTCGGGAGTCAACTGAATTTGATATCCCTCAGTCATAGCATTCGCATCAAAAATATCTATATCCGTACCCCAATGGTGCCGAGAAGCTCCAGGCATGGCTGACCAACGCAATACCGCTTGAACCTTTTCCCAGTCATTCAATTGATTCAACTTTAAAGGCTTTCCAGATTGATCATAAACTGGCCGATTACCCGATAGCTTTCCATTCCAGATTGCTAGTTGGCGCTCGTATGACCTGAAACCACTACAAATACAAAGATCGAACCCCTGCTTTTCTGCGTCGGCTCGCAAACGATAAAAAGGATCCAGAACCATTTCATGAATCAACATAAACTGCTGATTATGTGCGCCCACGCTTACCAAATGGCATTCTGTTGAACCAGTTAAAACATCCTCTTCAATTTTTTGGGTTTTAGTCATAGCAATCCTAGGCACTACTCTTTGTTTTCGCTTACCAAAGGTTATACTCCGATATTTTCAAAAATCAAAATAATCCTTAAAACAGAATCCTTAATCTATTTAACCCATCAAAGGAAGATTACTTAAACAGTCAATCTGCTGATCTAAAACAATACCCTCATGATCTATTTTTATCTTCCAAGCAATGACCTCTACCCCACTGGAAACGGCCTTAGTCAAGGTTTCGGCATAAACAGGATCAATATCTGCAGCCACCTCAACCTCGGTCGCCCTATTTAGCTGCACACAAAACAAAAGCACAGCTCGCCTGCCAGACTCTGCCACAGCAATCAACTCACGCAGATGTTTAGTACCGCGGGCAGTTACTGAATCTGGAAACATCGCAAGACCATTACCCATATCTAAAGTCACACTTTTCACCTCAACATAACAATCGGGTAAATGGTTAGCACTATCCTGGAGAAAAAAATCAATACGGCTTTTCTCCGAACCATATCGCACCTCTTTAGACACTGTGTCATAAGACGCTAATTCAGGAATAATTTTGCACTCCAATGCATTTGCGACCAAGCGATTAGCATTTAAAGTATTGATGCCTGCCAATTGACCATGACTAGTAGTTACAATCTCCAGGGTACCCTGTAACTTTCGCTTCGGGTTGTCTGATAGCGAATACCAACATTCTGATCCCTCTACCTGACAATTCTTCATAGAGCCGGTATTCGGACAGTGGACAGTCAGTAGATTGCCCTTTTCATCAATTATGTCAGTAAAAAATCGTTTATAGCGCCTAACAAAAGACCCAAGAAATAGTGTTGGTGAACCTTGCATAGTGTTGAGATCCAATCTAAACAGTCCAGTAATTTAATAATATAAAAGATAAAAGTGTCTGTAATCCAATATTTATTGCAACTATGGTCTACTATTATCAGGTCTTCAATCCTTACTCTTTAATACATAGATATTTAAAATAGCAAAATATTCCTTGATAAATGAGTAAAAAATCTCTATAAACTCGGCTCAAATTTTTAGCACAAGATCAATATCGGACTTAATTCATGGCCACAGCAAAAGAAAAAGCGAAACCTAAGGCAAAAACCACCAAGAAAGCAAAGGCGGTAAAGGCAAGTTCCGTGGCTCTCCACGGCTTGAGCCCGTACGTGGAAAAGAAGAACGAAGAATACATGAATGAAAATCAGCGAGAGCATTTTAAACAGATTTTAAAAGCCTGGCGTCTTGAGTTAATGGAAGAAGTTGATCGAACCGTTACCCATATGAAAGATGAAGCTGCTAACTTTCCTGACCCAGCGGATCGTGCAACACAGGAAGAAGAGTTCAGCTTGGAACTCCGAACTCGTGATAGAGAGCGAAAGTTAATTAAGAAGATTGATAAGACTCTTGTTCGTGTTGAAGAGGATGACTATGGCTTTTGCGATCAATGCGGAATAGAAGTAGGTATCCGCAGATTAGAAGCTCGTCCCACAGCTGATCTTTGCGTTGACTGCAAAACGTTGGACGAAATTAAAGAAAAGCAGCTCACCGGCGGCTGATTCTAGACCACAGTATAGCTAGTCTCAGCTTTACCTTTCCTAAGCTCGTTGGCGTAAATCATGTCAGAAGCAATTCCTATTGGCCGCTTCGCTCCCTCCCCGTCAGGTCCTCTGCATTTTGGATCCCTTGTATGCGCTTTGGCTAGCTATCTTGATATGAAGCGGCAAGGCGGAAAATGGTTAGTGCGAATGGAGGACATCGATCCTCCCAGGAAAGTCAAAGGTGCAAGCGATCATATCCTAAAACAGTTAGAAGCCCATGGCCTCCTCTGGGATGACGAAGTGCTCTATCAAAGTAACCGATTGGATAACTACGCCGAAATCGTCGATGACTTAAAAAAACAAGATTTTGCATATAACTGTGAATGCTCTCGAAAACGCATTACTGAACTTAACGGCATATATGATGGTCATTGTCGGCCTCTGAATCTAAGTATTCAAGGTAATGGGACCAGACTCCATTTAAAGCCTTCGCAACAACCAATCGAATTTACTGATCAAATTATCGGCCACTACAGCCAGCATCTAGACACGCAGGTGGGCGACTTTATCGTCAGACGGAGAGATGGCCTTTTCTCGTACCAATTAGCGGTGACAGTGGACGATCACTTTCAGGGCATTACTCATATTATGCGTGGCTCAGACCTATTGGACTCAACGCCCCGCCAGATCTATTTACAAAAAATTCTTGGGTATTCTCAGCCTCAGTACGCCCATCTGCCAGTGGCAAATAATGAGTTGGGTCAAAAATTGAGCAAGCAAAATCTGGCTGCAGGGCTGCCCTATGGGCAGGAGGCAATTAATCTATGGGTTGCGCTCGACTGGTTAAAGCAGTCGCCCCCAAATGAGCTACGGCAGCTGACAATTGGCCATATTCTGACCTGGGCTGTTGATCACTGGGACCAAACACAAGTACCTGCTAAATTAACCTTAACTGCTCCCGAGGGATTTTAGTATCCTCGTTGCCCAGTGGCTGGGTTTGCTTTGAGAGGCAACCTTCAATACCATCAACAATCGAGTCAGCCATACAACAAGTTTTTTTAAGTCATACTTATGTTTAATTATCGGTTAGTCGCAACTCTACTTTTGCTCTGCATTGTTGTCTTCCCCCTTTCCTTTCAATGGGCAATGGAGCCCAGTGGCCATTGGTTTAGGCCTTTTAGTGTTTGGGCTCTTATGGTTTTTTCAGTCTATACATTGAATCGTGAGCGAGGGAGAAAATGAATTCTCAACTGGCCATCTACACCATTGCGATAATTATCTTAGGATACATCCTCCTTAGAGTTATCGCCTCGTGGAATACTAAGGGAAGTGAAAATATTATTCTGACTCTAGCTCTTTTAGCTAGTTCCGGAGTACTTATGGCCATGGGTTCGATTGAAATGGCCGGCCGTTATGGCTACAGCATGATAATTGCGTTGTTTGCATTCTCATTAGTGTTTGTTATAGCACCGCTGGTTCTCTTTCCTATTCGCAGGCTAAGTAATGTCATTAGATTAGCAACCAGTGTGGATTTCTTGACGTTTCGATACAGGGGCAGGAAAGTAGCTATTGCAGCCACGATTGCAACTATTCTGGCGATAGTTCCACTCATATTTGCTCAACTGCTGGCTGTCTCCTCGGTAATAAATATTATTTTCAATAGTGATATGCAGATAATAACACTAGTGACAATGCTAGGTGTCGTGGGGTTGATATGCCATTACACGATTAAATCCGGTGCTCAAAGTAATTTGAGACTCATTTTAGCGACCGCAGGTGCACTTCTCTTAGTCGCTTTGGCGATTTCAGCGTGGATCAGTATCGGTAATAGTTTTGGTGGTCTTGAGGCAATGGACTCATGGGTGATACTGAGTGGGCAACAAGAGACCATAAAACGGTTAGACACTTCCTACAGTCTCTTTATTATTTTCCTTGCTGCAGGTCTGTCGTTCCCCACGAACTTTAATGTTCTGGTCACTGAAACTATTACTGATCGCCAAGCCAGCATGACATCCTGGGCATATCCCCTAATAATACTTTTAGCCTGTATTCCCTTGTACCCAATGCTTTGGAGCGGACTTAACCTAGAATCATCTTCATCATTTCAAGAGTATCTTTTCGCCCTGCCGATAATGATGAACCAGCCTGTAGTCGCCAGCCTTGGTCTCGCCAGTATTTTGCTTTTATCCATCGCTGTTTGTTCTAGCTTAACGATACTGGGCAGTCGTATGATACTAAACAGTATGATTTTACCCGATAAGAATTTAACTCAACAAATCAATTTATCTTATTGGATTACGCGCACTCATCTGGCTCTGGCAGTCGGACTAATGCTGTTTTTTGTTACTTTAAGCCTGAGTATAAAGTCTCGAAGTATTATCGATTTATATTTAGTTGGCTTTTCGGGTCTAGCCCAACTTACCCCAGGTCTAATAGCGGCGATGTACCTACCCAAGGCCAATCGTAAGGGTTTTATTGCCGGTCTCATTGGAGGCATGTTTCTTTGGCTAATTTCATTAGCGCTTCCATTAATATTCGGAGATTGGGAGTGGCAGATTCCCATCATTGGGAAATCACTGCTGTTTGGCATGCAAGCTTGGGAAGTTTGGGCCATCGAAGCATTATTACTGAACATTACCCTTTGTACTTTGTTTTCTATATTTACCAAAATGGATGAGAAAGAAAATACCTATGCATCGATTTGTATGGCTGACAATGTGTATATCCCTATCCGTGTGGAGCTGGGTCAAAAAACAGTCGAGGAGCTCACTCAAAAATTATTTTTTGTACTCGGTGAAGATGCCAATATCGAAGTGAAAAATGCTCTAGAGACGCTAGGATTCGATGCCGATGAAGCGAGACCAGCTGCTCTAAGACAGATAAGGGATACCATTAACGCATCCCTTAACATGCGTCTTGGTGTTCTTACCACAGAAAACGTTATGAGCGAGGCATTCCCGCCACCAAAATCATTAAGTAATCAACCAGAAGATCTTTTTGTTCTTGAATCAGTTCTTGCCGTTCATGGTAATCAATTAACGGGTATCGCTAGTGAGCTCAATAAGCTCAGAGTTCATCATCGAGAAATTTTAGATAAATTACCCATTGGTATTGTCTCTCTTGACCAAAACGGTGAAATTTTAAAATGGAATGAGGCAATTTCGGAATATACCAACCTTGATAACAGCAGCGTCTTTGGCAGCTCAATCGCTGACTTACCTGAGCCCTGGAATAAGGAGATTACTGGTTTTGTGGCCAGTGACGACATTATTCGCGACAATATTTCTATGGAACTCAATGGAAAACGACGCTGGTTTACCTTCCAGAAATCTACAGGGGTGCCAATTGATGATATCAATGACGAAGTCATTTTACTTATCGAGGAAAAAACTGAATCAGTACTTTTGATACAGAAGTCTATCAACAACGAACGGCTAGCTTCGGTGGGTCGTCTTGCTGCAGGTGTCGCCCATGAGATTGGTAATCCAGTGACGGGTATCGCCTGCTTGGCGCAAAACCTTGAGCATGAAAGTGATTCTAAGCAAGTTCTTGAAACAGCCGAGCACATTCTGTCACAAACCAGCCGCATCAATCGAATTGTTGAATCTCTGGTTAATTTTTCCCGCGGAGAGAAATCTATAATTAAGAATTTACAGCGAGTAAATTTGCATGAAGTAGCTGAAGAAACAATCCAACTTTTAACTCTAGGGGACAATGCATCCCAGGTTCAATTTAAGGCTAATATACCATCTGATTTTGAGATTCTTGGGGACTACCATCAACTAATACAGGTTTTTCTTAACCTTCTCAGTAACAGTCGAGACGCTTCAACAGCAGATAGCGAGGTCACTATCCTGGCAACTGAGGCGGATGGCAAGATAAGGATCACCATTAATGATTCTGGAACTGGCATCACACAAAGCCTTCAGTCTCAACTGTTTGAACCCTTCGTGACGTCTAAAGATCCTGGAAAAGGCACAGGCTTGGGTCTTTGGGTAGTATTTAATCTTGTAAAAGGACTTGATGGCGACATTACCATAAACAGTCCTGCTGAGAATAATACCTGCGGCACCACCGTTGCTTTGACTTTTAATAAACCTGAAAATCAGGCATGAGAATATATCCAAGTGAGTTCAGTTTCTATGAATAGTGCAAGACGATGAACCAACCGCTTTCGAAAATTTTAGTTGTCGAAGATGAAGAGATCATAAGAACCTCTCTGGTTAAGTTATTAGAGCGACATAACTATGTAGTGAATGATGCGGTGAGTGTAAAAGCAGCGCTGAGTCGCTATAACATCAAAGAATTTAATCTAATTATTAGTGACCTTAGGCTTCCAGGTAACCCTGGCTCTGAACTTATTAATTTAGCAGGGGCAGTTCCTGTCATCATAATGACAAGCTATGCCAGCCTCAGGTCGGCAGTAGACATTATGCGACAAGGCGCAGCTGACTATATTTCTAAACCTTTTGATCACGAAGAGTTGATCCAGTCAGTAAAGCGAGCTCTTTCAAATACTGCACAAAATCAAGACAAAACAGACAACCTGTCTGAGGTTACATCACATTCTTCAAAAGATGCAGACTTTATGTCACTCGAAGAATACTTCGCTGCATTTGTTACTGAAAATCAAGACCAGATGAGTGAAACCGTGCTAGCAGGAAAACTCGGTATTAGTCGCAAGAGCCTTTGGGAGAGACGGAATAAGCTAGGAATCACCCGAAACAAAAAATAATTTTTTAGTAAATTATGCGCAAAAAGATAGGCTAAATGCTTGAAGTCAGTAGATTTATAATTAAAATGGAAAGACCAGACTTTATGTGTGGTTAATAATAATAATAAATAATAATAATAACGTTAGATTGCGAAAGGGTTTGACAGGCTCCGGCCTCAAAGCTCATTTAAAAGGGGTTGTCTTGCGGCATCCCCTTTTTGCATCAAGTCGTTTAATATCCCAATCAATGAAGCACAGGAATGAAGTAGTTAATAAGTCACACCCAAGAACTTATCCTCTGATAAACTACCGTCCACAGAAATGCTACCGGTCCGCACTCAATGCTTAAACGCATCACCAATTTGTTCGACAAGAAAAATACTAAATTAAGCCCGTCTGTCGTTGATGCTGGACTCTACTCTCTCAAACCAAACATGGTTAGTAAAGATGCACGAAGAGTGGTTGAAACCCTCCAACGCGCAGGATATGAAGCCTATGTCGTGGGCGGTTCAGTTAGAGATCTTCTGCTTAATATTATCCCTAAAGATTTTGATGTCGCTACTAGCGCTGAGCCATCTGAGATCAAAGCGTTATTTCGTCGCTCCCGGATTATTGGGAGACGATTCCAAATTGTTCATGTGCAATTTAGCCGAGAATTAATCGAAGTAACAACGTTTCGCTCCAACGAAGAGAGCGATTTAGGCTCTAACGATAAGGGCTCAGGCCTCAGACAGCAGAGTCAAAGCGGTATGCTAACCAGAGATAATGTTTTTGGTAATGTTAGTGAAGATGCCAGCCGGCGCGACCTTACCGTAAATGCACTTTATTACGACCCAAGCGACAATACTATTCATGACTTCACTGATGGCTTGAGTGATATTGATAATAGAACCATTAGAATGATTGGCATACCTTCCACACGCTATCGAGAAGATCCTGTGCGCTTATTACGAGTCGCACGATTTGCCGCTAAATTAGGGTTTAGTATTGAAAGCAAAACAGCTAAGCCAATGCGTAATCTTTGCTCCGACTTAAGACATGTGTCGCCACCACGTTTTTTTGATGAAACCCTAAAGTTATTTATGAGTGGGTATGGCGCAGCCACCTATGCCTTGCTCCGAGAATATCAATTGTTTGACTATATTGCTCCCCAAGCAAGTAGATTAGCTAAAGATGGAAGCTCCAATGCTAACCAGCTATTTGAACAGGCATTTATCAACACCGATCTCCGTATCAGCTCCAATAAAAGAGTAACACCGGCATTTATATATGCAGCCTTACTTTGGCCCGCGGTAGAAAAACTGGCATCTCACTATAGATCTCAGGGTCATTCGCCCAACTATGCTCAAGGTAAGGCAGCTTCAGAAGTCATTGCCAAACAAATTACGATTACCGCCATCCCGAAACGCTTTACCATTCCAATGCGAGAAATATGGGATCTCCAACTGCAACTACCAAGACGCGGAGGTCAACGAGCAAAAAGACTCTCAGAGCATCCTCGCTTTCGCGCCGGGTATGATTTTGTTTTATTACGCGAACAGGCTGGAGAAGATTTGGATGGTTTAGGAGATTGGTGGACCAAATATCAAGAAGTTAGTCCAGAAGAACAGCTTAAAATGTCCGAGGCAATGGGCAACTCAGGGAAAAAGCGACGAAGACATAGAGGTCCAAAAAAGAAAAAGCAGACTGACAACTGATGGAAACTGTCTATATTGGTCTCGGTAGCAATCTTTCTGGCTCGATGGACGACCCGCAACAGCAACTTCAAAACGCTTTAGCAGAAATTTCTGATCATCCAAAGATACATCAACTAAATAGTTCCTGCTTTTATCGTACAAGTCCGGTAGGCCCACAAAACCAACCAGAGTTTATTAATGCGGTAGCTCAAGTGAAAACGAGTCTCACACCCCTAGCATTGCTGGACTACCTTCAACAAATTGAAAATGAACATGGTCGAGAACGCAAAGAGCACTGGGGAGCGCGAACATTAGATTTGGATATATTGATCTTTGGACAACAAAGCATCCACAATACCAGATTGATCATTCCGCATCCGCGAATTGAAGAGCGAGCCTTCGTGTTAGTTCCATTGCTAGAGCTTAAGCCAAATTTTTCCTCTGCAAATGGTAAAAGCACTGCTGATCTATTGGCAAAGTGTTCTGATCAAGGTATCGTGAAACTGTAGGGGTTTGCCCTCACCAACATAGGGGTTAGTTGTGGACGATAGTCTATTTTTAAATCTAAACTTAGAGCGTTCGACCATATCAATTCCCAGCTACATAGCCGTTGAAGGCCCTATTGGTGTGGGAAAAACAACCTTAGCTAAACGCCTGGCTGCCAGTTTTAATTATGACATTCTGCTAGAAGAACCGGAGACAAATCCATTCTTGGAGCGATTTTATAAAGATCGTCGTACCTACGCACTGCCGCTCCAACTCCACTTTTTGTTCCAACGAATGCAAAAACTGCAGGCTTTGCGGCAGGGGGATATTTTTCAACAGGTCAGAATCTCTGATTTTCTCATTGAGAAAGACCCATTATTTGCCAGAGTCACTCTGGATGATGATGAATATCGTCTCTATCAAACAGTCTATGAAAATATAATTACTGACCTTCCTAAACCTGACTTAGTGATCTACTTACAGGCACCAACAGCCACGCTTTATAAGCGACTCCAACAGCGAGGTAATGAAATAGAGAAGCCTGTTGAAGAGTCCTATCTCCAGCAACTGAATGATGCTTATACACAGTTTTTCTATCACTATGACGATACCCCTCTACTTATCGTTAACACCTCAGTGATTGATCTGGCTAAAAGTGAAAGCGATTATCATAATTTAGTGCGACACATACTGCAGACTCAATCAGGGCGGCACTACTACAATCCCCAGCCAATTGATGAAAAACTAGCCGTCTCCTCCTTGTCTTCCTAGGAGAAACTTAGTACCTTGGGAGACCAGATTAAGCGCAAGCTGAGATTTAAAACATGAAGACAATTTCCATAAGTACCTTAAATGCAATGAAAGAAAACGACGAGAAGTTCGCAGTTTTGACTGCCTATGACTACACTTTTTCTCGTTTAATCGAAAGCTCTAGCATTGAAGTCTCATTAGTAGGGGATTCATTAGGCAATGTTATCCAAGGCTGTGATAGCACTATTCCTGTTACCGTTGATGAAATGGCATACCATACCGCAGCCGTTAAACGAGGCAACAAACGCTCCCTTTTGGTCAGTGATATGCCGTTCATGTCTTACTCTACAGAGGTCAACGCGCTTGATAACGCTGCCGTTATTATGCAAGCAGGCGCGCAAATGGTTAAGTTAGAAGGGGGGGAGTGGCTGGCAGATACCGTTTATTTGCTGACTGAGCGAGGTATTCCTGTGTGCGGTCACGTTGGTCTTACTCCACAGTCAGTTCACAAGCTTGGCGGCTATAAAGTGCAAGGTAAAGACGATCATGCCGCCGACCAAATGATAAAAGAAGCGTTAATTCTAGAAGAAGCGGGCGCTGATCTTATGGTCGTCGAATGTGTGCCTTCATCCCTAGGTGACGATTTAAGTGCTGCCCTCAATATTCCCGTCATCGGTATTGGAGCAGGGCCTGGTACTGATGGACAGGTACTCGTTCTGCAAGACATGTTAGGGATTTCACAGCGTTTACCCAAGTTTTCTAAGGACTTCCTTAAGGAATCTAACAGTATTCAGGACGCTATTACCGCCTTTGGTAATGAAGTCCGTTCTGGAACTTTTCCAGCACCAGAGCATTCTTTTAAATAATTCAAATCATCAATTCAAGACAGAAGGATATTCACTGTGTCAGAGACTCAATCTATTTATGATTTTTCAGTACCAACCAGCTCAGGAGACCAGCAATCTTTAAGAGACTATAAAGGAAAAGTGGTCTTGATTGTTAATACTGCGAGTAAGTGTGGCTTTACCCCTCAATACGAAGGTTTGCAAAGGCTTCATGACAAATACAGCGAGCGCGGATTGGTCGTCGTTGCTATGCCTTGCAATCAATTTGGTGCGCAGGAACCAGGAAGTAATGCAGCTGTACAAGAATTCTGCCAACTAAACTACGGGCTTAGCTTCCCTGTGATGGGTAAAATTGAAGTGAATGGTTCTGGCCAGCACCCCCTGTATGCACATCTTACAAAACAAGCCAAAGGGCTTATTACAGACAGTATCAAATGGAACTTTACCAAATTTTTAGTCAATCGTGACGGCCAAGTGATAGAGCGTTTTGCGCCAGTCACTAAACCTGAGGCGATCTCTAAAAATATTGAAGAGTTGCTTTGAATTAATCTTTCTGACGAAGTTTCGCAAAGTAAATATTTGCCGCCTGATTTACCTTAGGCGCTAAATACAAAGCAGAAATCATTGTGGGTATTGCCATCGTCGCGTAAGTCGCCAAAATCAGCCCGTTAACGATATCCATCGATACCACCGCACCCCCGAGTAATAAGGCCAAATAAATAGGCGTGTAGTAGTGCTGTCGGTGCGATCCAAGCAGGAATCCAGTGCACTTAGCCCCATAAAACCACATGGTGACCATAGTGCTAAAGCTCAGCAAACCGACCATAATCAGTAGCAGGTATATTCCAGTAACTGGGAATACCTGCTCAATTGCCCGCGCAGTAAGTGTTACACCCTCTGCGCCTTCCGCACTTTGCCAAACACCAGTTAGTAATATAATCAACGCCGTACAGGTACAGACCACCAAGGTGTCCACCACGGGCCCAACCATGGCAACAATACCTTCTCTTATGGGTTCTTGGGTTTTCGCCGCCCCATGAGCCATAGATTCAGTACCAATACCTGCTTCATTAGAAAAAGCCCCTCGACGCACTCCGATCAAAATGACCGCACCAATAGAACCTCCCGCAACCGCCTCACCCGTAAACGCATCAGTCACAATCAACATCAGCGTTGCTGGAATATCTGCAGCAAACGTATAGAGCACTGTAATTGTCATGTAGAGGTAAAGTAGCACCATGGCCGGCACTAGCCTCACCGTGATTCGACCAATACGCTCAATGCGACCAGCAATAACTAAACCCACTAGAACAGCCACTACGGAACTAGAAACAAGATCAAAAGCGAAGTGATTCTCAGCAGTCGCTATTCCTGCCGGAATTGCCACCACATCTCGTAGTAATTGAATAAATTGATTAGCCTGAAAAAGAGGCAACGCACCAATAGTACACGCTAGGGCAAATAACACTGCCAAAGGATACCAACGATGACCCATCCCCTCCCTAATAACATACATGGGGCCACCTTGAAGCATTCCATCTCCATCCTGGCCTCGATACATTACCGCCAAAGATGCCGTGTAAAACTTAGTGGAAACGCCCACGATAGCAGTCACCCACATCCAAAATACCGCCCCCGGACCGCCCATACTTATGGCGATTGCCACTCCAGCGATATTACCTAACCCTAAAGTCCCTGACAGCGCCGTGGACAACGCTTGGGAGTGAGGGATATGTCCTGGGTCGTTTGGATCACTGTACTTACCGCGCAGCAAGTCAATGGCATGCCCAAAGTAACGGTAGGGTCTAAATCGCGAATAAATCATGAAAAACAAACCGCCACCTACCAACAGTACCACCAACGGGGTACTCCACATGAGATCGGCCCATGCGTTCAGAAAAGCTTCTATTTGTTCAAGTGTAGGCATCAGATAAAGGTGACTTATATTAAGATAATACGGTGAGTCTAAGATTTGGACATCAAAGCGGTTTTACGTACAAGACTAAGTTATGGCCAACGACTTGAAACCCATTATCTTTCGCTACTTTTTCGCGAAGCTCTTCAATTTCTACGCTGTGGAACTCCACCACTCTTCCCGTCTCTGTGCATACCATATGATCATGACTATCACCGCGATCTAACTCATATACTGCAGGACCATTGTCAAAACTATGTCTTGTTATCAATCCTGCTGCCTCAAACTGAGTTAATACGCGGTAAACCGTTGCGATACCAACATCTTCCTCTGCATCTCGCAAAGCTTGATAGATATCTTCAGCTGTCATATGCCACTCAGGCGCGCTTTCCAGAATTTGTAATATTTTTATCCTGGGTAATGTAACCTTGAGACCGGCTTTTTTTAGCTCCTGATCATTATGATTCATTGTTTACTCTTCTTTATGTCAAAGTATTTAGTTATTATCTACCTTCTCGTCTTCAACTGGAACCCCGCTATGCGAATAATTCTACTATCTCTAGTTTTCCTAACTCTATTCTCATCCGGTTGCAGTTGGGTCAAATTCCCGGGGGTACATAAAATTGATATCCAACAGGGTAATATTCTTGACCAAGACATGATTGATACACTTCAACCTGAGATGACAAAAGCTCAAGTGCGATTCGTTTTGGGAACGCCATTGATTTCAGATACGTTTGATCAAAGCCGCTGGGATTACCCGTTCAGGCACCTTTCACCCACTGGTATAGAAACCAAAAGACACGTCACCATCTATTTTGACGATCAGGATGTCCTGAAAGAAATAGTGAGTGACTACACAGAAACGGTCAACTAGCTTTCTGAAGCGTCTTTTTTCTTTCGAGCAGTTTCTGCTCTGCGTCGTCGAATTTCTTTGGGGTCCAATATCAGTGGTCGATAAATTTCAACCCTATCGCCCTCCCGTAGTTCATACATATTGGGCTCCGGGGTTCCTTGAGTCCCTAATACCCTAGCAAATATCCCCAATTTACTGGTAGCTAGATCAATTTCTGGGAACTGTTGTAGCACGCCAGATTGCTCGACAGCTTGCATTGCTGTAGTACCCAAAGGAACAGTGATATCAAGCAATACCTGAGATTCTGGCATCGCGTAAGCGACCTCAATGTTGATTGAACTATCGATATTACCCACTGCTTTTCCCATAGACATAATCGGCCCTTTGACACAGTGAATCGACCAAATTATTTGCTACACCTGAGAATAAACTAGAGGCAGCAAAACTTAATGTTTTACTACTAAAATCAAACTCCATATCAAGTTCGACTTTACAGGCTGCATCAGACAGCCGCGTGAATGTCCAATCTCCGCGAAAGTGCTTAAATGGACCATCTTCGAGGGTCATATTTATTTGCGAGGGAGCCTTAAGGTGGTTTCGAGTCATTAAACTAAGGCCAACCCCCGCTTTTTTTAAATCCAGCCGTGCAAGCATAGTCGAGGAACTCTGTTCAAAAATCTCAACTCCCTGACAGCCATCCATAAAGCTAGGATAACAAGACACATCATTGACTAGGTCATACATTGCTTGGGCAGAATGCATAACAAGTGCTGAACGCTTAATACTCGTCAAAAGTTATTATCCATCATGCAAAAAATTTGTCATAAACACCCATTATGAATACCAAACTAATGGCAAAGGGAGCAATGTACCTAATGGTGAATTGCCATACCTCCATAACTTTGTCTGAGGTGCCTTGCATCTCAAAATCGATCACCTCGCGTTTAATCACATAGCCTACAAACAGAGTAATCAATAAACCACTGATGGGCAGCATAATGTTGGCTGTAAGAAAATCGAGAAAATCAAAATAGGTAAATCCGGCTACCTTGTATTCAGACCAAATGTTAAAGGAAAACACACTCCCTAAACCCAACACCCACGCGGTACCTGCGATCACTAAATTCGCCTTGGCTCGACTAATGCTCTTTGCCTCCATTAACCAAGCAACACAAGGCTCAAGCAGTGAAATAGCCGAACTCCAGGCCGCGATCGATACCAGTACAAAGAACACTGCGCCAATCAATAGACCCCCAGGCATACTCCCAAACGCAACGGGCAAGCTAATAAACATCAACCCTGGCCCGGCACTAGGCTCAATACCTGGCGTTGCAAATACAATGGAGAAAATAATCAAACCAGAAATAATAGCCACGGCACTGTCAAAGAACGCAACGATAAGGATCGTTTTACCAATATTCGCATCCTGCGGCATATAAGCACCGTAAGCCATGATTGCTCCCATACCAATACTCAGGGTAAAAAATGCTTGGCCCATCGCCTCTAGCACACCGCGCCAAGTTAAAGCATCTAAATTAAAACTGAACAAGAAGTTAACTGCAGCTTCAAAATTTCCCTTCAGGAAGGCAAATACTAACAACATTAACATCATTAAAAAGAGCAGTGGCATTAGCGTTTCTACCGCTATCCCCAGACCTCTTTTAACACCGCCAATAACAACAATGACACAAAGTGCCATAAATAATGTCTGCCACATAATAAGTCGTCCAGGATTGGACAACAGATTATCAAAAGCTGCACCAGCTGCAGCACCATTAATGCCTTGAAGATCACCAGAAGATATTAATAGGATATAGTCCAGCGCCCAGCCGGCAATCACTGCATAAAAGGATAGAATCAATAAACCCGCCAGTACACCTAGCCATCCCACAGAGCGCCATCTTGAATTGGCATTGCTGTCAGCAACCGCCTCATTCATGGAATTAATTGGGCTTTGCCGACCATGGCGACCTATCAACACCTCCGCCATCATCACCGGCACACCAATCAACAAAATGCATCCTAGGTAAATAAGTACAAATGCCCCACCACCGTTGCTCCCCGCAACATAGGGAAATTTCCACATATTCCCCAATCCGACAGCTGAGCCTGTTGCCGCCATAATAAATGTCCAACGACTAGCCCACGTGCCATGCATTCCTTTTTGTTGTAGTGCCATAGAGTTATCTCCATTTATCGAATCTAAATTGTACTCATTCCCCGACCAAGAACCTAATAAATGCCCTATGTATTTAGTTTGTCAGCATAAATAGCAATAATTCATGACAAACCATGGGCGCAACGTATAATTACGCCATGACTAAAAAGAAGCCGAAGCAGCAATCAAACACTATTGCGCTCAATAAAAAAGTGAAGCACGACTACTTTATCGAAGAAAAATTCGAGGCGGGTCTGGTACTGCTCGGTTGGGAAGTTAAAAGTCTGCGTGAAAGTAAAGTAAATCTCACCGACACCTACGTCTTTATTCGGGATGGTGAAGCCTGGTTAATCGGTACTAATATCACTCCTCTTCAATCCGCCTCAACACACTTTGTCACTGATGCGAAGCGAACGCGCAAATTATTACTCAATCATCGAGAACTGCAAAAACTGGAAGAAGGGGTTAATCAGAAAGGTCACACTGCTGTTTGTACTGCCCTTTATTGGAAGAACCATCTGATCAAATGTGAAATTGCCCTAGCCAAAGGCAAAGCATCCTATGACAAACGCATGGATAGCAAAGAACGCGACTGGAACCGACAAAAGCAGCGCCTCATGCGTCATTCTGGTTAACGTGGACAAACTGTGAACCAATACAAAGCTTGATCGAGCATATGTGGCACACTTTGGACACTTTTATCATTAAGATCTAAGAGCACGCTCATGAGGAACATCAAAAAAACTATAGCCATTACTGCCGCTAGTGCGCTAGTTATAGCAGGTATCTGTGTTTTTACGCTGGCTTGGACCTTTTCTTCTAATGTTATGCACCCCTCCTACACCTGTAGTGAAGAACATTTCATTTATTGCGGTGATCCTTCGCAAATAGATCTTACTTTTGAGGATACCTCTTTTCAATCCGATGATGGCAATGTGTTAAGTGCCTGGTATATACCTACTGAGAATTCTAACAAAGCAATTATTTTTGTTCACGGCCATGGCGCCGACCGACACGAGGGCATGCGCTGGTTTAAGGCTATGCACCAGGCTGGTTTTAATCTACTAGCTCTTGATCTGCGCAACAGCGGACAAAACGTTCGATCTTTTTCGTCCATGGGGTATTTTGAACAAAATGACGTAACAGCAGCCGTTGACTATCTACAGCAACAAAAGAAAATTAAAAGCATTGGCGTATTTGGAACCTCAATGGGCGCTGCAACCTCCATAATGGCAATGGAAAAAGATTCGCGGATTGGTGCAGGTGTGTTTGAAGCGGGATGGTCTAATTTGCGCGACCTCTACGCCGAGATCATAGAGCAATATATCGGGTTACCCTCATTTCCCTTGTTGACTGTAACAACCTGGCTGTTAGAAATCCGGACCGGCATAAATATGGAGCGACTCAACCCTGAAGACATTATCGGTAATATCGCCCCGAGGCCTGTGTTTATAATTCATTGCTCAGAAGATGAGCTCATTGATCTGTCTCACGGCAAGCGAAACTATGCCTTGGCAATTGAACCCAAGCTATTTTGGCAATCTCCCTGCCAAACACACGCTAGGGCGTGGCAGTCAGACCCAAGCTATATTGAAAAGCGCGTAGCGAATTATTATCTAGAATATTTATGATACATAATGGTGATTATTCTTTTGAGGTCGAAATGGATGAGTAAAAACTCTAAAACATCTAGCAATAAGGCTATTGCTGCTTGGACAAGTTTGGGTATTATCATTGGTGCAGTGATTGGCTCTAAAACTGGTGAGGTTGGTTTTTGGGTTAGCATGGGCATTTGCTTTGGAGCTGCATTGGGCGCAACCATTGGAAAGCAAAATTGACGACAAGAGAAGAGTTTTTAGAGACCCTATCATGACACACAGTGCAACTGTTGGACCCTCCCTTATCATTGAGGGCATGAGAATACTATGGCGGAGAGATATTCGCTGGCTAGTTCTAATTCCCTTGCTAGTCAATATCATTCTTTTTATATCAGTTGCTGGTTTTGCTGCTAGTTGGCTTCAAAACTGGATCACTACTATTTCTACATCGGTGCCTGAGTGGTTGCAATGGTTCGCATGGGTAATTTGGTTTTTGTTTGCGCTTTTGGCGCTTGCTATTTATGCATTTACCTTTACCATTTTGGCCAATCTTATTGGGTCGCCGTTTTATGGTGTGATTGCTCAAAGAGTGATCGCTGCAGAAATCGCTAATGACCTTAGCGCTGCAATGGCCGAGGACCATTGGTGGCGCAGTGCATGGAAAAGTCTAATTAGAGAATTGCAGTTAATTGGCTACTTTTTACCAAGAACCCTAGCTGTCGGCATTGTGACTGCCATACTGAGTTTTATTCCGGTATTAAATTTATTAGCACCAATAATCGCCGGCACTTGGGCCGCTTGGTGCCTGTGTTTGCAATATCTGGATTACGCAGCGGACAGCGAGGGTATTTCATTTTTGGTGTTGCGCCAAAAAGTCAGCAGCAATCGATTCAATTCCTTGGGGTTTGGGCTAAGCGCGATGTTAGGCTCGGCAATACCACTGATAAATTTGATAATACTGCCGGCATCGGTGGTTGCTGGCAGCTTACTGTGGTGCAGGCAGCACCGTGAGTTCAACTAAAGCGCTTATTTTTCGGGAGTGCCTGATTCTGCTTCAACCGTTGAAGACTTGCTAGCCGGCTTATTCTTGGCCGGTGACTTAGGTACTGGCACTGCCTGAACAAGATGTTCTTCAGGCATAGTACAAGATAGCTTCATATCCAGTAACTTCTCAATGGGCTCTAATAGAAAAGCATCATCCTCACAGGCGAAACTAATAGAAGTACCGTTTTTACCAGCGCGACCCGTGCGGCCAATGCGATGTACGTAGTCTTCGGGCTCTTCCGGAAGCGTGTAATTTATCACATGACTAACGCCATCCACATGTATGCCTCTACCAGCAACATCCGTCGCTACCATAACTTTCAAACTACCCGATTTAAATGAGTCGAGGGCTCTCATGCGCCTATTTTGAGGAACATCACCCGATAAAAGTCCTGCCTTAAAACCCTGCTTTTTCAATTTTTCATGGAGGGTACGACAGATATCACGCCGATTCGCAAAAACCATGACATTTTCGACATCATCGCCCAGCAGGATATTATTTAGCAGGGTGAATTTTTCTTTAGCAGTGGTTATCAGTATCTTCTGATCAACCGTATCGGTTGCAACTCGTTCAGCACCAATTTCAACCGTCACTGGTTTGTCAGTCCAAGTCTCGGACAGCCGAAGTATCTCAGGAGTGAACGTAGCGGAAAATAATAAAGATTGCCGGTCTTCCCGCTTAGGGGTCAAATTGACTAAACGTCGAACCTGAGGGATAAATCCCATATCAAGCATGCGGTCAGCCTCGTCAATTACTAGTATTTCTACGCGATCAAGGTAAATATCTCGATTGTTCGCAAAGTCTAACAATCTGCCGGGGGTGCCCACTAAAATATCGCAGTGGTGCTTCTGTAACTTCTGTAATTGCTTACCATAGTCCATACCACCCACAAGAGTATGCGCTCTCAGTTTGGTGTGCTTCAACAACTGAGTCGCGTCATCGCCAATCTGAATAGCTAGTTCCCTAGTCGGCGCGAGAATCAGTGTTCTTGCCTCGCCCAGAAATCGTTCATCTTCAACTGGGTGATTCAACAAATCGGTTATAATATTCACTAAAAATGCTGCAGTTTTGCCGGTACCTGTTTGCGCTTTTCCAACAATATCGTGGCCATTGAGAGTGTGGGGCAAGGATGCAGCCTGAATAGGCGTGCAGTATTCGAAGCCAGCATCTTTAATGCCGTGCATGAGTTCTGCCGGCAGGTCAAAATCGTGGAATCTGGCTTTCCCTTCTTGGGGCTCTACTTTGAATTGAGACACATCCCAAGGCTTGGAATTGCGACGCTTGCGATTTGCAGCAGGTTTCTTTTTCGGCGCGTTATCAGCATCGGGCGGATTTTTAACAGATGTAGTATCGGTTTTTTCAGTCAAAGTTTTTCACGCAATGTTGTTTATAAGTGGAGAGCACGAGGAAGGTTGAGGTTTCCCCTGTCTCTTGGAGGCGCGGAGTGTAGCAGAATTGTCCTCGTCTCGCTGAAAAGAATATGAGAGCCCATAGAGGCCAATTTACTGCATTCCCCGTAGATCATTGAGACTTTAAATTTTCCTTCCTTTGATAGACCGGTTAAAGGAGAATAAAGCGTAATTAAAACAAGAAAAACTTATGTCCCTGTCATCGATCCCACATGCAATCATTCCGACACCGCAGACTCCGAGGTTTATTGACAATGCTCGGACATTAATGCGTCTTGCTGGTCCATTAATCATGGGTCAGATTGCCGTGGTCGGCATGACCGTTACAGATATTTATGTGGCTGGTCAGGTGAATGCTGACACTCTCGCAGCATTGCAGCTAGGCGGTAGCATCTGGTCCATGATAACGCTAATGGTCATCGGCATTATGATTGCCAACAGCCCCATTATTGGTAACTATTGGGGCGCTCGACAACTGGATAAGGTCCGATTTCAATTTCAGCAAGTGTTATGGTTAGCGTTACCTATTGGTTTTGTAGTGATT
Organism: Porticoccaceae bacterium; assembly: GCA_002685195.1. Lineage (GTDB taxonomy): Bacteria > Pseudomonadota > Gammaproteobacteria > Pseudomonadales > Porticoccaceae > HTCC2207. Next base: position 26,271 of record NYWV01000052.1, on the reverse strand, counting down.
GGCGGTGTCTTTGTTGGAATCGCCTTGCTTGGCTACCTAGATGTATCTGACAACGTTTATCAAATAGCTAAAGGTTATCTCTACCCTTTTCTTATCACAGGATTTATGTTCCCAGCGTTCTTTGCCTTTCGCACTACATTCGAAGGCATGGGCGATACTAGGCCAGTACTCGTTTTTAACAGTGCCGCTTTTTTACTCAATGGTATTCTTGATTATGTCTTAGTCTTTGGTAAGTTTGGTTTTCCTGAACTCGGCGGTGTAGGCGCAGCCTGGGCTACAGTGATTGTTATGGCCTTTTTAGTGGCTTGCATGGCTGCTTATGGTCAGCGATCAAAGACAGTAAAAAATGTTAATTTATATCATGATTTTAGCGCTCCGAATCTTTCAACACTCGCTGAGACTCTCCGACTGGGCATACCTATCGCACTAAATATTGCGGCAGAGTTTAGTTTTTTTGCCATTATTCCTTTTATGGTTGCCCACTTGGGTGCGGAGGTTGTTGGTGCTCACGCTATTACCATTAATATTGATTCCCTTGCCTTTATGATTCCGCTGGGCATTGCTCAAGCATTAACAATTAAAGTGGCTCACGCTCAGGGCAGTGGCAATCCAATAGAAGCGAGAATATTTTGTTTAGCTGGTTTTAAATTAGTCTTGATACTTGGCTTAATCACAAGTTCTATGAAAGTTTTGTTTCGTGAGGATATTGCAGCGCTATTTAGTGCCAACCCCGAAGTACAAATAATAGCGGCCAACCTGTTCTTTTTCGCTGCCGCACTTGGCGCTGTTGATTGTTTGCAAATGTCAGCCAGCGGGGCTCTGAGGGGATACAAAGATGCACGAGTTCCGTTGGCTATACAAATATTTGCGTTTTGGATTGTCGCTTTTCCGATAGCTTACACCTTGGCATTAACTGATATGTGGGGAGAGCCTCTAGGTGTTTATGGATTCTGGATAGGTACTATCATTGCTGCAAGTGTAGCGGCTATATTTCTCTTAACGCGTTGGAATATAGTGTCTAAAAATGAAATCAAGTTATTCAATCAATCTCAGGCAAGTAACCCATCGTTATTCGATCAAGACCATTGAGATCAACGAGGGTTGTCACTCCTCCAAAACCTGCTAACCCAAATAGATTTCTTACCGCCGATGCCTGCTTGTAACCATGCTCTACGAGCAGCCACCCTGTGGGTTCAAGATACTCAGCGCTACCATGAATGATTTTTCTCAAGTCATCTAAACCATCAACACCAGATACCAAGGCCGATGATGGCTCAAATCTAACATCACCTTCCTTAAGATGAGGGTCATTAATCTCAACGTAAGGGGGGTTGCTAACAATTAAATGGTATTTAGACGCTCGCCCGATCAGTGGTACGTGACTGAACCAATCACTTTGGTAAATGGTGACGTTATCAATCTGGCAGTACTGACGGTTCAGTTCAGCTAGATCTACCGCAGACGGCTGAGAGTCCACCGCTGTCAATTGCCAATTTGGGCGTTCACTCGCTAAAGCCAAAGCAATTGCTCCAGTGCCGGTGCCGAGATCAAGGGCAAGACAATTCTTTGGTAAATTCAAGTCTAGCGAAGCCTCGACCAGTAATTCAGTCTCTGGTCGTGGAATAAGGGTTTCAGGAGTTACTTTTAGGTCTAAAGTCCAAAAGCCCTGACTGCCGATAATAAAAGCAATTGGCTCTCCGTCCAGGCGCCGGACAAACAAACCTTCAAATATCTCCTCCTGAGATAGTCCTAGCTTATGTTCGGGCCACGTCTTTAACCATGTTCGGTCAACATCCAATGCATGGGCCAGTAACAACTCTACATCCAGGGCCGGCGTATCACTTATACATTTAAGTAGCGCGCTTCGCTCTAGAACTCTTTCAACGGATAAAGTCATTGAGTATCAGAACTTACTCAGACAACTGAGCTAGCTGCTCAGCCTGAAATTCATTGACCAAAGGTTCAACTATTTCAGTTAGCGAACCCTCCATGATCTCACCCAACTTATAGAGTGTTAGGTTAATACGATGATCGGTAACTCTACCTTGTGGAAAGTTATAGGTGCGAATGCGTTCAGAACGATCTCCGCTTCCCACCAGGCTCTTTCTCTGATCTGACTGCTCTTGAGCCACCGCCTCATCTTGCGCTGATGTTAATCTTGCCTGCAAAACAGCCATCGCTTTGGCTCGATTTTTATGCTGTGAACGCTCGTCTTGGCATTCAACAACCAACCCTGTAGGAATATGGGTTAAACGAATAGCCGAATCAGTTTTGTTGACATGCTGACCGCCCGAACCTGAGGCTCTAAATGTGTCTACTCGAAGATCTGACTTATTGATCTCAATCGCATCCTTCTCATCAGCCTCAGCCATAATAGCGACNGTACAAGCAGACGTATGAATTCGCCCTTGAGACTCGGTATCAGGAACTCTTTGAACACGATGGGCGCCAGACTCAAATTTTAGTTTAGAGTACACCCCCTGACCAACCACTCGAGCAATAATTTCTTTGTATCCGCCATGGTCCCCTTGGTTTTCGCTAATAACTTCNATTTTCCAGCGATTGNTTTCAGCAAACTTGCTGTACATTCGAAATAAATCACCGGAAAAAATAGCCGCCTCATCTCCACCGGTGCCAGCACGAATCTCCAAGAATACATTCTTCCCATCATTAGGGTCCTTAGGTAACAGCAACCTCTGAAGATCAAGCTCTAATTCTTCTTGCTTAGCCTCTCCATCATTGACTTCCTCACTCGCCATAGCTCGTATATCAGGATCAGCATCTTTTAGTAGATTCTTGGCTTCATCTATATCCGTGACTGTTTCTTGAAACCGCCCATAGGTCTGAACTACAGGTTCAAGTTCGGCATACTCCTTGGATAATCCTCGGAACTTATCTTGATTACTAATTATCTCAGAATCACTGAGCAGAGCGCCTACTTCCTCATAGCGCTCAGCAAGCAAATCAAGTTTAGCCAAAATTGATGCTTTCATTGCGTTTTAATACCTAGGTTAAATTAAACGAGAAAAAGATCGACCCACACCAATCAACGTTTGTTCTTATTGAGATCAAATAGCTCTTTGGTCGCGTTAATAGCATCGTCACGACCCTCTTCACTGGCCTGTTTTAATCTAGTGGTGGGTTTATGAAGTAGCTTATTAGTCAAGTTTCGCGCCAGAGAATTAATTACCTCGGTGGAATCTTGCCCCCTTTCCAANGCCAGCATCGCTTTATCGATCTCTGCATCACGTATTTTTTCAACGCTACTGCGAAACGCTCNTATGGTATCAACNGCTGCTAGTGCACGATATTCCTTAGTCCAGTTATCAACTTCTTGATCAATGATTTGTTGCGCTAAATTCGCCGCGGAACTTCTTGCTCGAATATTGTCCTGCACCACNTCTTCAAGGTCATCCACAGTGTACAAATAGACATCTGCTAGCTCTTCCACTTCAGGCTCTATGTCTCGCGGAACAGCAATATCAACCATAAAATAGGGTTTGTGTTTGCGTTTTTTTAATGCCGACTCAACTGCACCCTTGCCTAAAATGGGTAGCTGACTGGCAGTCGATGAGATAATGATATCTGCCTGTGGTAAAAAATCAGGTATATCTGACAGTAAGATAGCATCCGCCGAATACGCTTCACCCAGTTCTTGAGCACGATTCAAGGTTCTATTAGCCACCGTGATCTTACCAATATTTTTATCACGCAAATGCTTGGCTACAAGCTCTATTGTCTCCCCCGCGCCAATCAATAAGGCGTGAGCATTATTAAGATTAGCAAAAATCTGAGTGGCCAAATTAACAGACGCATAGGCAACGGAAACTGGGTTTTTACCAATCGCAGTCTCAGAACGCACTCGTTTTGCTGCGGAGAATACTTGCTGAAACACTTGATTTAGCACTGTAGATACGGTTCCTGCTTCTTGCCCTACAGCATAAGCCGACTTTATCTGGCCAAAGATCTGTGGCTCACCGAGTATTAAAGAATCTAAACCACTAGCAACCCGCATCATATGAGTGACCGCCTCTTCCCCGCGATAGCAGTAATANCAAGATTTTAATTGCCCAATCTCTACACCTTTAACCATCGCCAACCAAGTGAGTAACTGAGTGTCAGTAACATCTCCATGCAAGTAAAGTTCTGTCCTATTACAGGTGGACAANAGGGCTATCTCTTGCACATGTANAATTGACCTTGCATCCTGAAGCGCCTGAACCACTATTTCAGGAGCAAAAGCAATCTTTCCGCGCAAATCTACGGAAGCGGATTTATGATTAATACCGAAGGCTAAAGTAGTCATAGCNNTCAGTGACGAACCGACTTTTTCAAAACAAACTTTCTCTTGATTGGCCATATTTGTGATTAATTAAGGCAATTTTACACAACTATCCACTAGTATTGGAGTTTATGGAGAAAACAATTGCCAACAAGCAAACAAATAATGTAAAACCTNTACGATAGCAATTGTCTTACGGGGCATTATCCTTGAAAATAAAAGTATGAAAAACGGACTCCATTTACACTTAATCCTAATCAGCACACTGCTCACTAGTTGTGCAAATCAAATCATCGANTCAAACGACCAGCCCACCGCCACAAATATCAATGTCGCAGATCCAATTGAGCTACCACTAAAACCTATACCAATTGAAAGTCTTTATGACCTGTTAGTAGGCGATGTAGCCCTTAGCCGAAATCAATTTGANGTAGCCCTGCATTATTACAGTGGTCAGGCCCGTATTACCGGCGATAGGGAAATNATAGATTTAGCTCACCGCATTGCTGAATATTTGTCTGATCGGGCTGTGCAGCTTGAAATGGCGTTGCTGTGGGTGCAGTTTGCACCTCAAGACCCCAAGGCACATCGAGCTGCTCTTGGGGCTTATTTAGATACAGGAGAAGCCGCTAGTGCGCTCAAGCATGGGCAGTGGCTTTACGAGAATGAAGACGACTTTGATGCACTGTTATTTATTGTATCTTCAACACTAAATTCTCAAGCACAACGCTCAGAGTTCTTAAATTCAGTGTTGCAGCTAACCTTTAGCCCCGAAAAGCAGTCATCTGTTCAATTGCTTGCGGCTATTCTTCTTCAGAGTGACGGCCAGCTGGAGAAATCAGAGAACTATGTTCGTGATTTTTTAAACAGCAGACCTGATGATCAAAAGGGCATATTGTTGTTAGCTCAAATTTTGCATCAAAGAAACCAAGGGCAGGAGGCTATTAAACTCCTCAAAGATGCCCTGCAGAAATTCCCCGAAGACCGCGAATTAAGAACACAATATGCTCGATTTTTAGCTGTTAAGTCTCCAGAAAGGGCTATCGCTCAATTTGAATTACTTCGTACTGAAGATCCAAAGGATCAAGAAGTTAATTTTGTTCTAGGTCTCATGCAATTTAGCCAAGGTAGATTTGAAATAGCCAAGGATCTTCTCCGGCAGGCCTCAACACAACAGAGTTTACGAGCTAATGCGCAATATCATTTAGGCGTTATTGCTGATCGGCAAAGAAACATCTCTGAGGCAATAAACCATTACTCCCAAGTCCGTTATGGTCGAAATTATATTGTTGCAGCATCTCGTTTAAGTGCCCTGTTAGCAGATCACCGCAGTATTGATGAGGCTCGTCAATATCTTCAGCGATTGCGAATCAGCCAGCCAAATAAAGCGATTAGCTTATTTCAGGTTGAATCAAACTTATTGTTACGGATGCGCCAACCAAGGCAGGCCTTAATCATTCTCTCAACAGGTTTAGAGAATTACCCCGATGATCCAGAATTGTTGTATGCCCGATCTATGGTTGCAGAGCAACAGGACAACTTTGCTCTTGCCGAAAGTGACCTAAGATCTCTATTGGCGCAAGACGAAGATAACGCAACTGTTCTTAATGCGCTGGGCTACACCATGATACTTCATACTGATCGTAGGGAAGAGGCTTACAAGTTAATTCTGCGCGCATATAGCCTAGCTCCCAATGAGCCCTCGATCATAGACAGCCTTGGCTGGGCCTTATTTAAACTTGGTCGACCTATTGAAGCTCTCGAACATCTAACAAAAGCTTTTGATATAGTTTCTGATCCTGAGATAGCCTCCCATCTTGGTGAGGTTCTGTGGGCTTTGGAATACAACGAAAAGGCAATGGATGTGTGGCTTTACGCTCTGAAGCAAAATCCAAATCACACCATTATTCTGGAAACAATGCTTCGACTTGGTGCTAATGCAAGTGTTGAATCATGAGATTTAAATATAGNCTATCTCTAAGTCTACTATGCCTAATAACGGGTTTAAGTGGCTGCAGTACGGCGCCAACTCAGGTTATTGATGGTCGTAATTGGTCCAATCATAGAGAACAAGTTAGTCAAATCAATCACTGGTCGATCAGTGGAAAGATGGGCTACCGGTCTGCAGAACAAGGCGGTAGTGCCAATTTTATGTGGACTCAAAATCAAGGTGATTACACCATTTCCCTGAGCGGTCCACTTGCTATGGGAAGAGTAGTCATCACCGGAAATCAACGAGTTGCTGAGATGCAGCATGGCAAAAACAGNTATCTTCAAACGCCNGACCAACTTGCAATACAGCTAACTGGGATGCCACTGCCTGTGCAGTTACTCAACTGGTGGGTGACTGGTGTGCCTTCGCCTGAGTATCTTAGTNCTGATAATTTAGTCCTCAATTCAGATGGTACGGCATCTAACTTCAAGCAACATGGCTGGCAATTAGTCTTCTCGCGCTACCAATTTTTTGATCAAGGATATCTGCCAACAAAAATAATCGGCCAAAAAGATGAACAAAGCTTTAAACTAATCATCAAGAACTGGTCTTTTCCAGAGAACTAAATTAATCAATACTGATGCTACTATGTCAACTCTTAGCCTGCCCTCACCGGCAAAGATCAATTTGTTTTTGCACATTACCGGACAACGGTCAGACGGTTATCACAATCTGCAGACCCTCTTTCAGCTACTAGATTTTGGCGACAAACTAGTGTTTCGCAGCAACCGATCCGGAAACATAAAAATAAATGGAAATATTGACGGTGTTGATGAAAAAAATAATTTAATTTTTCATGCTGCAACGCTACTGCAGAAATCAACGGGTTGCGATCTTGGCTGTACTATTGATTTGACCAAGAACCTGCCAATGGGAGCAGGACTTGGAGGCGGCAGTAGCAATGCAGCCACCACGTTAGTTGGCTTGAATGCCCTTTGGAAATGCGGCCTTACAGCTAATCAGTTATCTGATCTTGGCAAAACTTTAGGCGCAGATGTGCCCGTTTTTGTCCATGGTGAAAGTGCCTTCGCGGAGGGAATTGGTGACATATTGACGCCTTTAACTCTCCCTCAAAGGTGGTTTTTAGTGATTACACCAAATTGTCATGTATCAACGAGAGAAATTTTTTCTAATCCTCAATTGACAAGGAACTCATCACCAATCAAAATACGCGCCCTTTCAGGGGTAGAGTATAGGAACGACTGCCAAGATGTGGTTTCCAAACTCTATCCAGCAGTGGAAACTGTACTGCAATGGGTAGAAAATTTTTCTGCCCCTCTGATGACAGGGACAGGTGCGAGCGTATTCTGTAGTTTTGATAGTAAATCTGAGGCTCAACATGTGCTCAGTAAACTGCCAAAACAATGGACTGGGTTTGTAGCGAAGGGCGTAAATCGCTCTCCTGTGCACGAGCAGTTGCATGATTTTTTTACTGGGGCGTCGCCAAGCGGTTAAGGCAACGGGTTTTGATCCCGTCATCGGAGGTTCGATCCCTCCCGCCCCAGCCATTTCAAAATATCGCGAGCAATAGGAAAACTGACGTGGCTAGATTAATGGTGTTCACCGGAAACGCAAATCCGGAGTTAGGTAATCAAATAGCAAAGTCTTTGGGTGTCTCTCCGAGCAATGCTCATGTAGGGCTATTTTCAGACGGCGAGATCAATATTGAGATTCGCGACAATGTTCGTGGACACGATGTTTTTATTGTGCAGCCAATCTGCTCCCCGACAAATAGAAATTTGATGGAACTGGTGTTCATGATTGATGCGCTGCGTCGAGCATCTGCAGGCCGTATCACCGCAGTAGTTCCTTACTTNGGTTATGCTCGNCAAGATCGACGAGTAAGGTCGGTGCGTGTGCCGATCAGCGCCAAAGTGGTTGCAGATATGTTGTCTAACGCAGGCGTAGACCACGTNTTAACCGTAGATCTTCATGCGGAGCAAATTCAAGGCTTCTTCAACTGTACTGTTGACAATGTCTATGGAGCTCCNGTTTTGCTAGATCATATCGAGCGTCAAAATCATAAGAACCTTCAGGTCGTATCTCCGGATATCGGTGGTGTAGTTAGAGCTAGAGCAGTTGCTAAGCAGTTAGGTTGTGACTTAGCTATTATCGACAAACGCCGCCCCTCTGCCAATGAGAGTGAAGTGATGAATCTAATTGGTGAAGTAGCCGACCGCACCTGTGTATTGGTAGATGANATGGTCGATACCGCCGGAACATTGTGCAAAGCAGCACAGGCTTTAAAAGAAAAAGGGGCTGCCAAAGTGGTCGCTTACGCTACCCATGCGGTTCTATCGGGAGCAGCCATAAGTAACATTGCAAATTCAGAGCTGGATGAGTTGGTNGTTACNAATAGTATNCCACTCAATGANGAGGCGAAGGAATGCGGNAAAATTCGAGTACTTCCNATCGGNCCATTGCTTGCCGAGTCTATTCGNCGTATTAGCAATAAAGAATCTATTAGTGCCATGTTTTTGTAACAGGGCTTGATGTAACCGCCTCTTNAAGAGGNTTTTAAACTCCATTACAGGTCTGGTCGCGGTCTGCAATGGCATAACTTGGAGACTATTATGTCTACTGATTTTATTTTACATGCGAAAGGTCGCGAAGATACAGGGAAAGGTGCGAGCCGCCGCCTGCGTCGTCTGGCCGGAGAAGTACCCGCTATTGTTTATGGTGGCAAGCAAGACCCCGCCAAAATAATGCTTACTCACAAAGATGTTGCCAAAGCACTGGATAACGAAGCTTTTTATTCAAGTATTGTTTCTCTAGATATTGATGGTTCTACCGAAGATGTGATTATTAAGGATGTTCAGCGTCATCCTGCTAAGAAANTTNTCTTACACCTGGATTTCTTCCGTGTCAGCAAAACAACCGTTCTTCAAACTAAGGTTCCATTGCACTTCATTAATGAAGATGTGTCTCCTGGCGTNAAATTGAACGGTGGTATTGTTGCTCATACAATGACGGATATCGAAATATTGTGTCTGCCTAAAAATCTCCCTGAATACATTGAAGTGGATATGGCAGAAGTTGATATCGGCGATATCGTGCATATCTCGAATATTGTGTTACCAAAGGGTGTTGAGAGTGTTGCCTTAAACCTTGGCGATGACCATGACCTGTCGGTTGCTACCATTAATAAGCCCAAGGCTATTGAAAGTGAAGAAGATGTGGAATCTGCAGATGATGCAGAGGATGCNGAATCTTCAGAAGAGTCAGAAGGTGATACAGAAGAGGGTGCAAGCGAAGAGTAATCTTCAATCTTGCCCACAAGAAGGCCCTGACATTGGATACGCCCGTAGAGTTAATTGTAGGGCTGGGAAACCCCGGCCCCGCATACGAACGGACACGACATAATGTTGGGGCCGACTTGGTTCTGAACTTAGCTAATTCTCATAGCGCTCAGTTTAAGCACGAAACTAAGTTTTTTGGCGATACTACNAAGATTAATCTTGATGGCATATCCATTAGGCTTCTCATTCCTAGCACTTTTATGAATCTCAGTGGCAAGTCCATAGGNGCTCTGGCGGGTTTTTATCAAATCCCCACCGAGCGTATTTTGGTAGTCCATGATGAATTAGATTTAAGTCCAGGTATTGCGCGCTTTAAAAAAGGTGGCGGTCATGGCGGTCATAATGGTCTTCGAGATACGATTAAGTGCCTTGGTAACAATAGTGACTTCGCAAGGCTAAGAATTGGTATTGGACATCCGGGGAATGCCAGACAAGTCGTCGACTATGTGTTGAAAAAAGCGCCGCCAAGTGAGCAAGAATTAATTAATATCAGTATTGATGACTCTCTACGCGNANTTTCGTTGGCCGTATCAGGACAATGGGAACGAGCCATGACTAAGTTACATAGCACTGACTAACACATAATTGGCACACCCCAACTAGCAAAAAGAGTCACAAGGATTTTATTATGGGTTTTAACTGCGGTATTGTCGGTCTCCCAAATGTGGGTAAATCAACCCTATTTAATGCACTGACCAAAGCAGGTATTAGTGCAGAAAACTTTCCATTCTGCACCATAGAACCAAACACTGGTGTGGTGCCTATACCCGACCCTCGCCAAGACAAAATTTCCGCGATTGTTAACCCTCAAAAGATTATTCCAACTAGCATGGAATTTGTTGATATCGCAGGTTTGGTCGCTGGNGCCTCCAAAGGGGAAGGTTTAGGCAATCAATTCTTAGCTAATATCCGAGAGACTGANGCAATTGCCCATGTAGTGCGNTGNTTTGATGATGAAAANGTTATCCATGTNGAAGGAAAGATCAATCCAGCAGATGATATCGATGTTATTAACACAGAATTAGCTTTGGCAGATCTTGAGAGTGTTGAGAAGGCACTNTTGCGCGTAGCCAAAGCTGCAAAAGGAAAGGACAAAGACTCTATTGCGTTGCAGAAAGTCTTGGAAAAAATACTTCCACATCTAAACGAAGCCAAGCCCCTTCGATCTTTTGTTTTATCAGACGATGAACTGAAACTCCTCCGACCTTTAAGCCCACTAACACTTAAGCCGACCATGTATATTGCCAACGTCGATGAAGAAGGATTCAAAAATAATCCATATCTTGATGCAGTAATCGCAATTGCCGATCAAGAAGGCGCCGTTGTTGTTCCCATCTGTAATAAGTTAGAGGCAGAAATTGGTGAGCTTGAGGATGACGAGCGAGACGAGTTTTTACAGGAACTCGGTATGGAAGAACCTGGNTTAAATCGCGTTATCCGAGCCGGTTACAACCTCCTTGGACTTCAAACCTATTTTACTGCAGGAGAGAAAGANGTTCGNGCTTGGACNATTCCCGTNGGTGCTACAGCGCCAAATGCAGCGGGGAAAATTCATACAGATTTTGAGAAAGGCTTCATTCGAGCAGAAATTGTGGGCTACGACGACTACATCGCGGGTAATGGCGAGCAAGGTGCTAAAGATGCAGGCAAATGGCGCTTAGAAGGGAAAGAGTATATTGTCAACGATGGAGATGTTATTCATTTCCGCTTTAACGTTTAATCTCCTGATGACATCCCAATGAGCAACCTATCCGGCCGATGGAANTTTGGTCTTCTTTTGGCTGCATCCACCGCATTCATGTGGGGTGTTTTGCCAATCGCTCTTAAGGGTTTAATGAGTACTCTTGACCCAATGACTACTACATTTTTCCGTTTTTTTATCGCCGCTGTTCTNATTACTCCCTACCTGTTAGCTCGNAAAAAGCTCGTCANTAAGAATAAATTTNGTTCCNTAAAATTATCATTNCAACTGCTATGCGCAGGCTTGCTGCTCACCGCTAACTATGCTTTGTATATTTTTGGTCTTGAAAGATCTTCCCCCGAAGCCGCTCAAGTGATGATGCAACTTGCACCAGTACTCTTGCTACTTGCAGGTGTTTGGATCTTTAAAGAACAATTCACACCGTTCCAATGGTGCGGCTTTGCTGTCTTTATTGGTGGTTTAATCCTGTTTTTTAGCCCACGCTTCGATGACGTTTTTGTTTCCCTTAATGGTTATGGAGAGGGGTTANTACTTTTGATATTGGCAGCCGTCACATGGGTCGGTTATGCCATCATCCAAAAATTTNTGCTGCGGGACTTCAACGCGGAGGAAACTATGCTGGTATTTTACTGGATTGGCGCTCTAGCTTTCTTACCCTTTTCAAATTTTGANACCCTANCNGANCTANCCTCNCTTCANTGGTCTCTNCTGCTCTTTTGCGGATTTAACACACTNATTGCCTACGGCTGTTTCTCTGAAGCATTAATGCATATAGAGGCATCACGGGTCAGCGCGGTGATTGCAATAACCCCGCTAGTGACTCTGTCGTCCGTTCAATTAATCCCCTTTACTGGAATCACGGCAGANCCTCTAATGCTAGTCACGATACTAGGTGCAATTTGTGTAGTGATTGGATCCATCATCACGGCGACTGCCAAAGGTAAAGTAAAAGCAAACCTTGAGTGATTAAAATCTTAAAAATTAGCAAGTAACTAGTGCCCTAGAGCAAGGTGACCACATTAAACGGCCTGAAGATTCTGACTTATGTGTTGTGCCTGACAAAGGTATCTTTACTAATGAAGTGGCAAGCTGTTAAGGCGACTCATTGGGTGCCATGGACAAAAATGCGGCCACAACGGGATCTCCTAAATTTCGCTTGAAACAACAAAGCCCTAAATCGAAGGGTTGAATTTGAGTATCGGCCAGTAAGTCTACAAGATCTTTCACCGGGCTATTGTCGGCCACTACGATTGGCGANAAACCTATACCAAAGCCTAGGGCAACCATACTCACCAACGCCTCCTGCCCGGACACCTGCGCATAGACATTGGGTCGCCCAGCGTGTTTCTGTCGAAACCACTGCTCAAAGCGTTTTCTGGCAACACCNTGCTCGGGCATAATGATAGGCACAGTTTTCCAGTCAATTGAATCAGACTGAAGGGCCTTTTTAACTGCACAATTCATGGTGGGTACCACAACGGCTAAGGGCACTGACGCAATGGTTTGAAAATGAATGCTCGTGGGTAAATCATCTGGTCTTGCGGCGATAGCTAAGTCCACGCGCTTGCCTCTAATTTGATCAATACCATCCGCAGCATCACCTGTGTCTAANTTAATCTCAACCTTTGGGTGTGCCTGTCTAAACTTTTCAAGCAGCGGTGGCAAATAGGCGTAAGACGCCGTCACTGAACAATAAATATTCAAGGATCCTGACAACTGTTGTTGTNCCTCATTTAGCGACAACTTGAGTGATTCATATTGCTCAATTTGATGATCAGAGTAGGCCAATAACTTTTTCCCCTCAGCTGTCAATATCACAGAGCGATTGTCACGTATCAATAGCTGGCTGCCCAAATGCTCCTCAAGCCGCTGAATCGCGCGGCTTAACGTTGAGGGGCTAACATGGCAGGCAGCAGCGGTCTTGCCAAAGTGCAAGGTGTTGGCAAGGTGCTGAAAAAGAGTCAATGATCGGATATCCATGGCCAAATGGTACTGAATACTCATCATTATTGCAAAATATGCAACGTTATATTGAATACATATCGTTTTCAGCAATAACTTTATTTAGATACACTGCGCGTCCGAACTGACATAAAACAGTTGGCATCGAATTTAAAGCTACCCGCACAGCGGTAATTGGAGAACAACAATGGCAAATTATTTTAATACTCTCAGCCTCAGCAATAAGCTGAGTCAACTAGGAAAGTGTCGATTCATGGATCGCAGCGAATTTACCGAGGGTTGCGAATACATTAAGAGCTGGAATATTGTCATTATTGGTTGCGGTGCCCAAGGGCTTAACCAAGGTCTCAATATGCGCGACTCTGGCTTAAACATTTCTTACGCCCTGCGCGAGCAAGCCATTGCTGAAAAACGTCAGTCCTTTCAGTGGGCATCTGAAAACGGATTTACCGTCGGCACAGCAGAAGAGCTTGTTCCTGCTGCTGACTTGGTACTTAACTTAACCCCTGACAAGCAACATACTGCCGCAGTGACTGCGGTCATGCCCCTAATGAAGGAGGGTGCGACCCTTGCTTACTCTCATGGCTTTAATATTGTTGAAGAAGGCATGCAGATTCGCGATGACCTCACCGTGATTATGGTTGCCCCCAAGTGCCCTGGCACTGAAGTACGTGAAGAGTACAAGCGTGGCTTCGGCGTACCTACACTCATTGCTGTGCATCCTGAAAATGACCCCCAGGGTAACGGCCACACTATTGCCAAGGCCTACGCCTCAGCCACCGGCGGTGACCGAGCCGGCGTCCTCGAATCCTCTTTTATCGCCGAAGTTAAGTCTGACTTAATGGGGGAGCAAACTATTCTGTGTGGCATGTTGCAAACTGGCGCTATCTTGGGCCACCAACAATTACTTAATTTGGGTGTTGATGCAGCCTATGCGCGTAAGTTAATCCAATACGGCTGGGAAACGGTCACCGAAGGGCTCAAGCATGGCGGCATTACCAATATGATGGACCGTTTGAGCAACCCTGCCAAAATTAAAGCATTCGATATGGCAGAAGAATTAAAAGATCTCTTGGCGCCACTATTCCAAAAGCATATGGACGACATTATTGAAGGTGAGTTTTCTCGCACTATGATGGTTGATTGGGGCAACGATGATGCCAATCTTTTAAAGTGGCGCGCCCAGACTGCAGAAACTACCTTTGAGCAAGCCGCAGATTGTGACACTGAGATAACCGAGCAAGAGTACTATGACAAAGGCATTTATTTGGTCGCCATGATCAAAGCTGGCGTTGAGCTAGCCTTTGACACCATGGTTGCCTCAGGCATCATTGAAGAGTCTGCCTACTACGAGTCACTGCACGAAACACCATTAATCGCCAACTGTATCGCTCGTAACAAATTGTACGAAATGAATGTGGTGATCTCTGATACTGCTGAATACGGCAACTACCTATTTACCCACGCCGCTGTGCCACTTTTGCAAGCACATGCTAATGCATTAACCCTCGAAGACCTAGGCCGTGGTTTAAACGATCCCTCAAATGCCGTAGACAACATTCGTCTAATTGAAGTCAACGATGCCATTCGCGACCACGATGTAGAAATTATTGGCCACGAACTGCGCGGCTACATGACTGACATGAAACGTATTGTAGAATCAGCTAATGCGTAATGATTATTGGACGCTATCCTGCGGCCAAGAGACACAAAAAAGCCCGACTGCGAATTGCGTAGCCGGGCTTTTTTTTATTACGTGAATTACTTTTAAATNAATCCTATTAAGAGTTAATCTCGAACAACCCTGCTGCACCCATGCCACCACCAATACACATGGTAACAACACCNTACTTAGCTTTGCGGCGACGGCCTTCAATTANAAGGTGGCCAACCATACGTGANCCGGTCATTCCAAAGGGATGACCAATAGAGATAGACCCACCGTTNACATTGAGCTTATCCATTGGGATGCCGAGAATATCGCGNCTGTAGATAACCTGACAGGCAAACGCTTCGTTAAGCTCCCATAGGTCGATGTCATCCATTGATAAACCAGTTGCCTTGAGTAATTTAGGCACAGCAACAACTGGTCCAATACCCATTTCATCGGGCTCACAACCACCCACTGCAAAGCCACGGAAGGTTCCAAGAATATCTAGACCGCGTCGCTCTGCTTCTGACCTCTCCATTAATACCTGTGCGGATGAGCCGTCAGACAACTGAGAGGCATTACCCGCAGTAATGAAGGCATCTTCACCCATAATTGGGTTAAGACTGGCTAAGCCCTCAATGGTTGTTGAAGGACGATTACAATCATCCTTGTCAGCCACTGCAGCGTGCTCAGTGATCTCGCCAGTTTCTTTGTTTTTAACTTTCATGATGGTATTCATGGGGACGATTTCATCATCAAAGGCACCTGCCTCTTGACCGGCGGCTGTTCGCTGCTGACTGATCAATGAATATTCATCCTGTGCTTCACGTGAGATGCTATAACGATCAGCAACAATATCTGCGGTCTTGATCATCGGATACCANAGCCCTGGATACTTGCCATACAGCTCAGGNTCNACAGATTCNTTNACNTCACTGGTACCGGGCAAAGATATACTTTCAACACCACCGGTGACCATTACGTCTACGCCCTCGGCAATAATGCGCCCAGCGCCCATGGCCAAGGTTTGTAACCCTGAAGAACAAAANCGATTAACACTCGTGCCCGATGTAGTAACAGGGCANCCTGCAGCTAATGCTGCGTTNCGAGCTATATTAAAGCCGGTNGTGCCTGACTGGGCAGCATTACCCAGNATTACATCATCAACTTCAGCAGGNTCTATGCCTGCACGTGCTATTGCATGCTCTATAGAATGCGCTGCTAGCTTGATGCCATGGGTNTTATTAAAGGCACCGCGAGCCGCTTTGGTTAGCGCTGTGCGTGCTGTTGATACGATAACTGCTTCTCTCATTATTTACTCCGTGTTGTCATCTTNAGGTTTAATTGGCATTATATATGCCATAATATAAGTAACTCAAGTTTGGTCGATCTTTAATCGCTTGATTGATGCTCATTTAATAGCGTCTTAACCAGCGAAATTGCCATGAGCGCCATAACAATAGAAAACGGTAGAGCGCCAATAATCATAACTGAACGCAATGCGTCCATTCCCCCAGCCGCCAACAAAACACCAATCAGTACCGAGAACAACACACCCCAAATAACTACATGCTTAGCTTGCTTCTGGCTTTGGTTACCGCCTGAGGCCAAGGTGTTAATGATCAAAATTCCTGAGTCTGCTGAGGTGACCAAAAAGGTCAACAGTAAAACCACAATAACCACTGATAGTGCCACTGCAAGTTCTGGAGAAAGAATCAAGTTGATGGTTTTGAACAGCTGCGCAGAAATATCTGCGTTCACTATAGATCCTTGGGCTACACCAGACAATTCTAGATCGATAGCCGTGGCACCAATAAAGGTGAACCAAACTAGACAAATGAGGGACGGAATAATCATCGCTCCGATGACATATTCTCTGATGGTTCTTCCACGGGATACCCGGGCTAAAAATAGTCCTACAAAGGGTGCGAATGCTATCCACCATGCCCAGTAAAATATCGTCCATGCGCCTTGCCAACTCTGCAATGCACCTGAGGGCTCGGCGCCATTATCTGTCCATACAGTTGTAGACATAGCTGGTAGCGCAATCAAATAATCCCAAATGGTGTAGACAAAGGTTTGAAGAGCAAAAAAGGTAGCGCCAAACAACACAAAGAATGCGATTAAAAACACTGACAAGCTCATGTTGATATTGGACAGCCACTTAATCCCCCGCTGTAATCCAGACATGGCAGACAGACAAGAGGCACTGACAATAAGTGTTAAACCAACTAATTGGGCTAGTAAAGTTGGCTTACCCCCCTCCCCGACAAGCCAGTCGGCACCACTGATATTAAATAAACCTGAGGCAAATTGAGACACTCCATAGCCAATGGTTACGCTCAACCCTACTATGGTTGCCAATATTGCCACGATATCGACCAAATGCCCTGCATTACCAGACATAGCTCGGCCAAATAGTGGCTGAAGAGCGCTGCGAATAGTCAGTGGCAACCCGCGGTTGTAGGACAAATAACCAAGGGATATACCAACCACGCCGTAGCAAGCCCAAGGAGTAAATCCGTAGTGCAGCATGGCCCACTTGTAGGCATTGCGAACATTGTTCTCATCTAACCCATCGGTGAGGCCTTTGATGGTATCTGGGTTGTTAGCGAAGTGAAAAATAGGCTCAGCGGTAGAATAAGTTAGCATACCAATACCAATACCCGCACCGAACATCATCGANAGCCATGTAAACATGTTGAATTCAGGGGTCTCGTCAGCTTTACCCAGTTTTACGTGTGCAGTGCGAGGCCACAGCCCAAGCACTAAACAAACAATGGTGTAAAACGCTGTGACGTAGACATACCAGCCACCGAAATTCTGCGTGGACCAGTTTTGTACTTCTAAAAGAACTTCTCCTGCAGCCGAGGGAGATAAACCCACCCACACAATAAGGGCGCCAATGAGTAGTTTTGGCACGACTGCAACGACTCGATTAAAACCTTCGTAGAACCCTGATTGTTGTGTAGTAATAGCGACCGCAGCTTGGTCTTGACTTGGCTCTGATCCTTGCAAAATATTTACTCCCCATCTTCAAATTTAGGTGGTCATGTGTATCTTTATTATTATTTATTTTTCGGTTAAGACTCAAAAAAGATCCTCTACTTACCCTCAGTTGGGATAGTCCAGCAAAACCGAGGGTCTATCCTATTGCAGTACCTTATTTAGAGCAATAAATTATACTAAAAAAGGTGCTTTGAGACTTGACTATAAGCGACTGCGAGTGTAACTTCTCGCCTCCCGATTAAGCGGCCATTCTGGCTCACTTAAAATCGAAGGCTACGTAGCTCAGCTGGTTAGAGCACAGCATTCATAATGCTGGGGTCGGTGGTTCAAGTCCACCCGTAGCCACCATACTTCTCTGACCTTATTAACCTACAAAGATCCTCCTTGTCTGCCCGAAATGACAGCAAACTCCTCGTTTCTACAATTAGTAGGGACTAAGACACGTCGACAAAACTTAGGGCTACCAACTTAATTTTAATCATCTAACACGAATGATTATCAATTGCGTTTTTGCATAAATAGTCATAATATTCTTTACCCTTGAAACAGCTTTTGACATTGAAACACGAAATATTAATAGCCACCATTTTTCAGGAGACTTTAAGAACACTATGAATCAAGACAAACTCTGGACTCGCATCGCGATGCTGACCTTAACTCTGGCTACTGGTGCTACTCAAATTAGCTGTGACTCCACTGCAAATAAAGATATAAACACACTTAAGTCTGATCAAGATGAGATAGTAACTCCTAGTTCTACAGTAAATATTGCGTCAAAAAGAACTGTCGGTGATATCGCAGATCAAACAGAGAAAGATATCTTGTATTTAACTCAACTGGGGTTGATGCGAGGTCATCTTTATGTCGGTAAAGAGCTCTACAACAGCGGCAATATAGAGCATGCAAAAATGCATTTAAAACATCCTCAAAGTGAACTCTATGCTGAAATGGTCCCAGCTTTTGCTGAACGAGGTAGCGATGGGTTTGCTGAAGAATTAACTATATTGTTCTCAGCAGTGAGCGAAGATCTAGGTAAGGTTGCTGTATCAGCAGCCTATGACAGATTGATTTCTTCGATCACAGCAAGTGAAAACTTAGTTAAAGCTATTAACAGGGGTCCTGCCCAAAATTTGAAGTTAGCTTCAAATTTGGTGAAGGTAGCTGCCGAAGAGTATGAAATTGCTGTGGTTGATGGGAGAATGATGAATGTGCACGAATATCAGGATGCTTTTGGTTTTACAACCGTGGCAAGTCTGATTGTTAGCTCGATAGTTAGTGATGATGATGCCGTAATAGAAGTAAGAACTGAGGCTATAAGATCTCTCAAAACCCTTGAGCCTAATTGGCCCTCGTTAATACCGCCAAAAACGTTGAGCACCAACTCAGAGAGACTGCATGCAGTGGCAGCTGAAATACAAATTCTGTCATTGGGAGGATATTAAATCTCGGTTTTCATATGCAAATCGTTTTTTGGACTGACACGCTGTCATAAACATAGAATTGGTTCGTTTTACTAATTTCGATGTAAAGTTAAAATACTCGCCGATCGAGACGATAACTTGAGAATACTAAAGAAGCTTATGTATTCAAACTTCCAACAGATAAGTCAGGTACTTGTATCAATTTAATAAGAATTTTTTCATCCTTATATTATGGTTATGTTGAGATTCTGGGTTTTTCTAAAATATATAGGATATAACATATATGGTGCGAGTAAGCATTGGTGCACACTTTAAGGCTCTAATTGGTTTTCTTATAGGCGTTTTAAGTACCATTTTCCCCTGCCAGTCAATTGCGTTGGAGTTCGAAATCGAAACCATCGCAGTGAGCCCAAAACATAATGTAGATATCATCCCTTTCTCCAACGAATTATCCGCTGAAGCCAAGTTATTAATCATAGAAACACCCGTGATCAATCAACTGGAAAAACAGATGCAAGAGCTCAGCAATGAACCTGTTCGACATATTAAGGTATTTCAGCGCAGAGGCTCAGAGTGGAATCTTATTTTGACTAAGGCTCTTGAAGATTCGATGGATCTAGTAGACACGATAACAACCCCTAAGGGTATACAGCTAGTTGGGTTACAGGGATCTAAACTACTCTATCTCGACGAAAACACTTCATTGTTTAAACCGTTTCTTACTACTTCACCGATGTTCTCTGGTCGTAGCTGGGGCTCTTCCCCCGTTATGGAGATGTTTGCTGATATTAATGGTGATGGATTTGACGATTTTTTAATGCCTAATTTTGATGGTTGGGAAGTAGCGCTGCAAACCAATAACGGTTTTCAAGCGCCCCAGCTAGTGGGTCCACGGCCGAGTATGAGCTATAGAGATACAGCTCGCTATGTTGCTTACCGGGCCGAGGAAGCCTTGCTTGTTGATGAGAATAACGATGGCCTTAATGATGTTGCTTTTTGGCAAGACGGTTATTTTGAAGTACATCGACAGAACTCATTGGGCGAATTCTCTAAGGTACCTGTTGATTTAGACGTCAATCTAAAGGATATGTTAAGCGGATATGCGCAGATTAGTATTGGTGAAGAAGCTGACAATAATGAGGGTAAAAATAGACTTTTGGATGAAATTGTAGACATCAATAATGATGGGGTGAGCGATCTTATTGTTAAGCGCATTAAGGCCGAGGGTATCTTTGGTTGGGAATCTGAGTATGAGGTTTATCTTGGCATGGTCAGTGGACAAAACCTACTGAAATTTTCAGAAAATCCCTCATCGGTGATCCGTACAGATGGCTTTCAGTTCGATAATGAACGACAGGATATGTCAGGGGATGGCAACCAAGAGTTTGTGATTACCTCTGTGGACATCAGTATAGGCACTGTTATTAAGGCTCTGATTACCCGTTCTGTGTCTGTCGATATCTCAATCTACAAAATGAAAGACAGCAAATTTCCCACTAAACCCAGCGTTACAAAAACAATCTCAGCACGGTTTGATTTTGGTAGCGGTGATCTCTTTGTCCCCGCGGTGCTTGGTGCGGACGTTACTGGAGATGGCCGAAAAGACCTGTTAGTTCAAAAAGGTGATGGAACCCTACTTGTATACCCGGGGGAAGCAGGCGAGGCTATGTTTGCTAAGAGAGCAATCAAACTTTCACTTTCTCTTCCTGAGAGCAGAACGGGCTTTCTGGTTCATGACGTTGATAGTGATGGTCGAGATGAACTGATTTTGAACCACGATGATGAAAATAATGTTATTTCAGTTGTGTCATTCCGAGGCTAAGCTGCAAATATCAGCTTCAGTGGTAAGAAATTTTGCGATCAATCCAGTATAGTCAGGGCACCCAAGTAAAATCTGAGTACTTAAAATTTTGACTAACGAATCTCTCGCAAAAGAATTTTGGCAGCAAGGCTATCTGTCTATTGATAACTTCTTCGATCAGGCTCTGATGGACCAATACCATGCTCTCATTTTGAATCAGTTTGGTGACAACCCAGATTACCGCCACAACGCTGAATTTTTAGAAAAGTCTAATACCGACGTCATTCCTTGGTTCCCCCAATTAGACGGCCTCAATGTATTTGATCTAGCGGAACAAGACCCACGACTTAAAGACTTAACATCCGCTATTTTGGGCAGTGGCTGGTCATCGCTCTACAGCATGGTGATGTATAGTAAACAAGGCTCTCAAGGGCAGGCATGGCATCAAGATTGTCCCCCAGAAGATAAGTCACGATTTAATTTAAACCGCTTGGCGTACACAATGGATATTGGTCAAGATGTCGGTGGTGAGACCTTGGTTGTGCCTGGAACCCACAAAGGCGGTGTAATTAGTGTAGGAGATATTAATGAAGACTTGCCTGACCAGGTTGTACTCAGACCAAAAAAAGGTACGCTAATTTTAGTACATGGGCATCTTTGGCATAGGGTTATGCCCGTTCATGGGCCCTATCGCGTATCGACCAACTATCGTTGCTGCCCCAGTAATACCCCTGAAGACATCACTGATACCTGCGTTTATCGGAACATGCGTTATCAGTTTTCTACCAATACTGTNATTGAAGAACGCAGAGCATGATTCAATCTCAGAAGAAAACCATAAAGTGGGGGATTATTGGCGCAGGTCGTATTGCACNAACTTTTGCNACAGATNTTCAATATGCTGCCCATGCNTCACTTCAAGGAATCGCCTCTCGCCAAGNAGATCNCGCTAAGGNCTTTGCTGNGGAATTTTCTGTTCCTAACTATTATGGCAGTTATGCCGCGATGCTTGCGGACCCAGCTATTGATGCNGTATACATTGCCACACCCCATAGTCACCACAGAGACCAATCTATTGCAGCGTTGAATNCGGGCAAACATGTACTCTGTGAAAAACCAGCGACCGTAACAGGCGCTGAATTAGAGGATGTGATTACTGTTGCTAAGCAGCAAGGCCGATATTTTATGGAGGGTATGTGGACCTNCTTCATGCCCGTGATTCAGAAAACAAAGCGATGGGTTGATGAGGGGCGAATAGGTCAACTGTGCCATGTTAAAGCTGATTTNGGCTTCCCNCTTCCCTATGACCCCAATTTGCGCGAATACAACAATCAGCTTGCCGGAGGTTGCTTGTTAGAAATGGGAATCTACCCTATCGCAATGGCATGGCTTTTTCTACAGAAAGANCCCAGTTCACAGTCAGTTTGGCATCACAGGGCGNGCAATGGTGTTGAAGATGATGTGGTAATACTAAATACCTATGGTTCGAATGCCGCCACTGCTCAATTAACCACTTCATTTCGTTGTAAGTTAAATAATTACCTCACCTTAATTGGTACTGAAGGCACTATCACTATTGCTGACTACTGGGCNGCTAGAGAGGCTAGGCTTTACAANGGGCATGAGTGTATTGANCGCATTATTGAAGATCGTGAGCATCAAGGTTTTAATCATCAAATTGAACAGGTAAGCTGTGAGATTCTCGCCGGCCAGTTACGTCCCTCTGTCGTCAGTTGGGAAGACAGTCGAGCATTTCAACGGCACATAGAAAAAATAAAAATGTGTTTTTAGTTTGCGCAATAACAATAATTTAGGATTCATCTAAGGAATAACTGTAATGGAAAACCGTACTCTCTATGCACTTTATTGTGCATCTGTTGTATCGCTCGGCGGTTTTGTCTTTGGTTTTGATGCCTCGGTAATTTCAGGCGTCGTTGGATTTGTGAGTGTCGAGTTTGATCTAACCCCNATTCAGTCGGGNTTTGTGGTTGCTGCNCCGACACTCTCTGGAGTCTTNGGTACGATGGTGATCGGTCCTTTAAGTGATGCTTTAGGCCGTAAAAAAGTCTTATTAGTGATTGCNTTTTTATATTTGCTTTCGGCCCTTGCTTCAGCATTCGCATCCTCTTACATGATGTTGGTGACCGCTCGCGCCATNGGTGGNNTAGCNTTTACTTCTCTGATGATAGCTCCNATGTATATTGCCGAAATTGCNCCGGCGCGACTANGAGGNAAATTGGTCTCTATTAACCAGCTTAATATTGTTATCGGTTTATCNGCGGCTTACTTTGCCAACTATTANATTTTGGGCGCCAGCGAATCNGACGCTAGCTGGGTAACTGATTGGGGTGTGGATGCCAATACCTGGCGTTGGATGTTGGGTGTTGAGATTATTCCTGCTGTAATTTTCTTTTTAGGTCTTTTCTTAATCCCAGANAGCCCTCGCTGGTTAATCTCTAAGGGGCGAGAAGAAGAAGCTAGAGAAGTCATGGGAAAACTATTACCTAGTGATGCCATTGATACTGAAATTCAATTAATCCGCGATGGTCATGATGTCGAAAGTGAGTCTCTATGGCACCGAGTAAAAGGGATATTTGGACCAAAAATGCGGCTTGCCCTAGTTATTGGCATCATCTTGGGCATAGTGCAACAAATCACTGGTATCAATGCTATTTTCTTTTACGCACCAACGATTTTTGAACAGAGCGGCATTGGCACTGATGCTGCCTTTGCACAGGCAGCATTGATCGGGCTTATTAACGTTCTATTTACCTTGGTCGCCATCGCTCTGATTGATCGCTGGGGCCGAAAACCTCTTCTCTTAGTTGGTTTGTCAGGTATTGCCATTAGTATGGCAGTGTGTACTTATGGCTTCTCACAGGCTACCTATGAACTAACGTCTGAAGGTTTGCTTGAAATTCAGCAGATCGAGAATGTGGAAGAGCATTTTGATACTTNCGATCTTGATAATATGCTTGGCGTTGTTTATCAAAGTGATGTTGAGTTTAAAACCGCTCTGTCGAACTCTATTGGCACCAGTGCTGCAAGAGAGTTTGAGAGCCAGTTTATTAAGTCCTCTACGACAATGAATGCGGTGCTTATTCTCTTGGGTATTGTTGGCTTTGTTGCCTCATTTGCTATGTCTTTGGGCCCAGTAATGTGGGCACTCTTTGCAGAGATATTTCCAAATCAATTGCGCGGTGTTGCCATCTCTTTTGTTGGCATGATTAATAGCTTGGTGAGCTTTTGTGTGCAATTGTTCTTTCCCGTTGAACTGAGTNTTTTTGGTGCTGCATTAACCTTCTTTTCATACTGTGTGTTTGCCATTATTGGCCTGGTATTAGTTGCATGGCTGTTACCTGAAACTAAGGGCANAACATTAGAAGAGTTAGAAGTCTTGTTTGCAAANCGCCGGTGAACTGATGAAGNCTAAACGCTAAACGNAGTTCAGAACCATCAGTAAAGTTGCTGGGACTATAAGAGCCCAAAGTAGAAGTGTGTGAATCACTGGCGCTCCTTTAAGATTTAACAATGTTTCTCGGTTAATTCCAGACCCTATACAAAATAGTGCGACCATTAATAAGGTGCTCGATACAATATTAGCTATGACTAGAATTTGATCGGGGAGCTCTAAAAATGGATTCATAGAGGCTGCCGCAAGGAACAGAATAATGAACATTGGAATATGTATTTTTGCGCGGCCTTTGCTTTGAATAATACTAAAGATAAATACAAGAGGTACTAACCATAGAGTGCGCCCCAATTTTACAAAGGTAGCAATCTTAGCAGCCTCCTCTCCAAAGACTGTACTTGTGGCAACAACAGACGAGGTGTCATGCACAGATAGCGCAACCCAAACTCCAAACTGCTCTTGGCTCATCTCTAAGTAAGCCCCTATGGAAGGGAATGTCATTAAGGCGAAGGCGTTAAGTAAAAAAATCAGTGTGAGAGCGGTACCTGTATGCTCGGCCTTGGCGCCAATCACAGGAGAGAGAGTTGCAACGGCAGTACCACCGCATATTGCGGCTCCTGAACTTATTAATTGTGCAGACTTTTTGCCGTTTCTCAGTATCCGTCCAAGTAAAAGGCCAACCCCCATGGTTAAAATGACATAAGCAGCAACCATTAAGCTGTAGTCAGCAGTGATCGCCATAACCTGACCTGCATTTAATTTTAAGCCCAATAAAACGATGGCTACCTGAAGACTATAGACACCGAGCTTATCAATGCCAGCGACCAACGGCCCATTAATGATCAACGCAATTGCAGCCCCCAACAAGAATGCGACAGCGGGACTTTTGAAATAAGCCAATAGACAAACTGATAAGAGAATCAATAGGCTTCGTGATGCCGTGCTAATTTCAGTTTGAGAAATGTTTACCATAAATCAATTTCTTACCTAATTAATTTATCCGAGTTAGAAAAAAGGCCAATCAGATAACTGACTGGCCTTTTTAATAACTGCTGTTACAACATTGACTACGCTTTAGTAAACCGACGCCGTAAAAAGAGCATCAAACTTGCTAGAAGCAATAAAATCAATGAGGAGTCTGTTGACTGCCCATCACCCACAGTACAACCACCACCGGACTTCTTCTTTACGGTGACAGCTGACGACGTAATCGATGCAGAGTCAGTGCCATTACTAATTGTGGCAGTTACTGTTAACTCACCACCGGTACTTCCAGGCGTCAGGGTAGCTGTGTAGACACCCTCACCATCTTCAGTGAAGCTATCAACTGACGCATCGGACAAGCTAGCAGTTGCAGTTACACTCATACCTTCCAGCAAACGGCCGTCTGAATCAACAGCCGTCACAGTGATCTGGCCTGTTTCGGAACCGCCTGCTTTTAACTCAGTAACATCAAGACTAATAGTACTGTCGGTACTTGGAGGACCAAAGTACAGAGTGGCAATACCACTTGGGTCAGTGACTGTGCCATCTGCTAAACCATCAGCATCATTAGCACCACCGTCTTCGATAAGTAACTGCAGGCAGTTTGCGCCTACTGTTAAACCATCAGTGTAATCCGCGTTACCTGGCTGCGGGCAACTTCCACTAGCCGAAGTTGCAGAGCTCACAGCGTTGTTGGCATCAAGCACGAAGTCTTGCCAGCCTACGTTGGCATCAATGAACTTTCTCACGGATGC
>NYWV01000051.1 GCA_002685195.1 Porticoccaceae bacterium | reverse complement strand
ATCGGTCGCATTAGTGATGAGCAGTTACAAAAGGTCAGCGAGGATCTGAGCCAGCTTTCCGGCAAATCAATCTTGGTCTCAATGCATCATTGCCCGATTACTGTAGGCTGTCAGTGGTTGGATAAGCAAAGGATTACTAACTCACAGGATCTCTACGATTTACTATCACCCCACAGCAATGTAAAGGCGGTAGTAACTGGTCATGTGCACCAACAGTTTGACGGATTGTGGGGTAATATTCCTCTTTANACANCNCCGTCCAGCTCCNTTCAGTTCAAACCNCAGAGTGAAAATTTTTCTATCTCAAATCAACCACCTGGATATCGTTGGCTCACCTTAGAAAGTGATGGCTCAGTAAATACCGGAGTGAAGTTTCTTTCTGATTTCAACCAGCATCCAGATNCTAAAAATACTGGTTACTAATACAAAATCATTCACTGACATCTTCTGATCTTTGGCTATAATGCTGTCTAATTTTAAGATTAGCGGTTTATGCCAACACTACTTTACTTGCATGGTTTTAACAGTTCGTCACAGTCAAAAAAGGCACTGCAGACCAAACAGTGGATTGCATCAAATGCACCTAACGTAAAATTTATATGCCCAGATTTACCACCTTTTGCCAANCGTGCGATAAAGATGCTTAAATCAATAGTAGAAGCTCATTTGCCCGAGCCGGTCTGTATTGTTGGCAGTTCAATGGGTGGATTTTTTGCGACTTGCCTGATAGAGCANTACAACCTGCGAGGCGTTTTAGTCAATCCTGCTGTGAGCCCCGCGAGAGGATTAGAAAAATGGCTTGGACAGAACACAAACTACATTAATGGTGAGAAATGGGTGTTTAAAAACCACCATATTGAAGAGTTTCAACGACTAGACCCCACTGAGATCAGGCGGCAGAGGAATTACTTAGTTTTTCTTCAAACAGGTGACGAAGTACTAGATTACCGCGATGCTGAGACTCGTTATACTGGAGCTACGATAGTGATAGAACAGGGGGGTGATCACAGTTTTATGGATTATGATAATCATCTACTGGACATTTATCGGTTTCTGCTTGCAGATACCAAAACAAACTAAAATAAGGGTGCCATGAGCAACTACGACGCCAAAGATATAGAAGTCCTCACTGGTTTAGACCCAGTTCGAAAGCGGCCAGGAATGTACACCGACACTAGTAGGCCTAACCATCTCGCTCAAGAGGTGATTGACAATAGCGTCGATGAAGCACTTGCAGGCCATGCTAAACGCATTGATGTCACCTTGCATAAAGATGGTTCTCTTTCGGTATGTGACGATGGCCGCGGTATGCCCGTGGACATACATCCTGAGCAGGGACTTCCGGGCGTAGAGGTCATTTTGTCGACGCTCCATGCGGGGGGCAAATTCTCCAATGATAATTACCAATTTTCTGGTGGGTTACACGGTGTGGGTGTATCCGTGGTCAATGCTTTGTCCAACACCCTTGAAGTCACAGTGAAGCGTGATGGCAAAGTGCATCAGATGTTTTTTGCCGATGGTGACAAGACCACAGATTTGAAGGTAATTGATACCTGCGGCCAGCGTAATACAGGCACGATCCTGCGTTTTTGGCCAAATGCGAGCTACTTTGACTCTATTAAGTTCTCAGTATCAAGACTTCGGCATGTCTTGAGGGCCAAAGCGGTTCTTTGCGGCGGTTTAACTGTGAGCTTCCACGATGAGAACACTAAAGATAGTGAAGAGTGGTATTACGAAGATGGACTGAAAGACTATTTATCCGGAGCTCTGCAAGGTTGNGAGGTTCTCCCTGCAGAACCATTTATTGGGAACTTTTCAGCAGAGAATGAAGCCGCTGAGTGGGCNGTCCAATGGATGCCTGAGGGGGGCGANCTAGTTCAAGAGAGNTACGTTAACCTCATACCAACGCCTCAAGGTGGAACCCATGTCAATGGTATGCGAACAGGTCTTTTGGAGGCTATGCGAGAATTTTGTGAATTTCGAAATCTTCTGCCTCGGGGCATTAAATTAGCCCCCGATGATATATGGGATCGCTGTAGTTTCGTTTTGTCATCAAAGTTAGCGGATCCGCAGTTCTCTGGTCAAACCAAAGATCGGCTGTCCTCTCGAGAGGTTGCAGCTTTTGTATCAGGAATAGTCAAAGATGCCTTCAGTCTCTGGCTCAACCAGCATACCGAAGAAGCGGAGAAGCTCGCAGAGCTCTGTATTTTTGCGGCCCAAAGGCGCATGCGTGCCAGCAAAAAAGTGGTGCGCAAAAAAATTACTCAGGGCCCTGCACTGCCAGGTAAATTGGCAGATTGCTCTAGTGGCGAGCCAGAACTATGCGAAATATTTTTAGTAGAGGGTGATTCAGCAGGGGGCTCGGCTAAGCAAGCTCGAAACAGAGAGAATCAAGCAATAATGCCCTTGCGCGGTAAAATTTTAAATACATGGGAAGTCGACTCCCAGGAGATTTTAGGATCCCAGGAAGTCCATGATATTTCTGTCGCCCTTGGTGTTGATCCAGCTGTCGACGACTTGGAATCGTTGCGTTATCACAAGATTTGTATTTTAGCCGATGCGGACTCTGATGGACTGCACATTGCCACCCTACTCTGCGCGCTTTTTGTTCGACACTTTAGACCATTGGTCAGTCAAGGCCATATTTATGTCGCCATGCCACCACTGTTTAGAATTGACGTGGGTAAGGATGTTTACTACGCATTAGATGAGGCAGAGAAGCAGGGAATTCTCGATAGAATTCAGGCCGAGAAAAAACGAGGGAAAGTGAATGTTCAACGCTTCAAAGGTCTTGGAGAAATGAATCCATTGCAATTACGAGAAACCACAATGGACCCTGATACCCGACGACTAGTGCAGTTAACTTTGGAGCACGGTGATGATACCAATAGCGTTATGGATATGTTGTTATCAAAAAAACGCGCACCAGACCGTCGCAGCTGGTTGGAAAGCAAAGGTAACTTGGCGAACACCAATGATATTTAAATTTTCTAAAACACGAGAAAACTGATGAGTGATGTCGTAACTTTNAATGAGCAAGGCCTTGAAAGCAGGCCTCTAAGTAACTATGCCGAGGAAGCTTACCTGGACTATTCCATGTACGTGATTCTTGATCGTGCACTGCCTCATATTGGCGATGGACTAAAACCGGTTCAACGCAGAATAGTCTACGCTATGAGTGAATTGGGTCTAAAGGCTAGCGCTAAGTATAAAAAGTCAGCACGAACNGTTGGTGATGTGATTGGTAAGTTCCACCCCCACGGNGATAGCGCAGCCTACGAAGCAATGGTGCTAATGGCACAGTCCTTTTCNTATCGTTACCCGCTGGTGGATGGGCAGGGCAACTGGGGGTCTGCAGATGATCCTAAATCCTTTGCTGCGATGCGCTACACCGAGTCAAAGCTCTCTGCTTATGCGGACGTGCTCTTGTCTGAATTAGGCCAAGGCACAGCCAACTGGCGACCTAATTTTGATGCCACCATGGATGAACCAGAAATTCTTCCAGCTCGGGTTCCAAATGTTCTGTTGAATGGTACAACAGGTATTGCTGTGGGAATGGCAACTGACATACCTCCTCATAACCTGAATGAAGTAGTTAAAGCCTGTTTGCATCTCTTGGANAATCCAAAGGCGACAGTTCCTGAATTAATGGAACATATTAAAGCGCCAGATTTTCCGACCGACGGTGAAATTATTACACCCCAAGCGGATATATTAAATACNTACGAGACTGGCCGTGGTTCGGTCAAAATGCGCGGTATTTGGCACAAAGAAGATGGAGATATTATTGTTACTGCCCTTCCATTTCAAGCATCTGGTTCAAAGATCCTTGAACAGATAGCGGCACAGATGCGTAATAAGAAACTGCCGATGGTAGAGGACTTGAGGGATGAGTCCGACCACGAGAACCCCACTCGGCTAGTGATTACTCCGCGATCAAACCGGGTTGATATAGAAGCTCTAATGGATCACCTTTTTGCCACCACCGACCTGGAACGCAGCTATCGAATCAACTTAAACATCATTGGTATTGATGGTAAGCCAACGGTGATGAATCTGCGCCAGATTCTTAAAGAGTGGTTACGTTTTCGTATTGACGTTACCCGCAGGCGACTTGAGTATCGTTTAGAGAAGGTGGACAAGCGGTTACACCTCTTGGATGGCTTATTAATTGCGTTTTTAAATATTGATGAAGTGATTAATATTATTCGCACAGAAGATGAACCCAAGCCTGCCCTAATTGCGCGCTTTGGATTATCAGACATTCAGACTGAATACATCTTAGATACCAAATTGCGTCAATTGGCTCGCCTAGAAGAGTTTAAAATTCGCGGNGAACAAGATGAACTGGCTACTGAAAAGGCTGAACTNGAGTTGTTATTAGGTTCAGATAATCGTTTAAAAACACTGGTCAAAAACGAACTTAAAAGCACCGCTGAAGAATATGGCGATGCCCGTCGTTCGCCGCTCCATGAACGAGAAGAAGCAACCGCATTTAACGAAAAAGACTTGTTAACCGCAGAACCAATTACAGTGGTGCTCTCAGATAAGGGTTGGATTAGAGCCGGCAAGGGTCATGAAATCGACCCCACAACACTCAATTATAAATCAGGGGATAAATTTCTCTCCTCAGCCCTTGGGCGCAGCAACCAAAATGTATTTTTGCAAGACTCCACCGGTCGTTATTATTCGCTGGCAGGACATACACTGCCCTCTGCCAGAGGTCAGGGAGAACCCGCCACAGGGCGACTAAATTTGCCTCCTGGCGCGCTGTTCACCGATGTTGTGATGGGTGCAGATGAGCAGAAAGTTCTAATGGGCACTGATGCGGGTTATGGTTTCATTACAAAAATTGGTGATCTCTTCACAAAAAATAAAGCTGGTAAAGCAGTGGTGAGTATTCCCAAAGGTGGACGAATCTTGGAGCCNAAGCTGGTNAACCAAATGGACGCAAATATAGCCGCCGTGAGTAATGAAGGTCGTATGCTAGTTTTCCCAATCACTGAGATACCTGAGTTAGCTCGCGGTAAGGGCAACAAAATAATCAACATACCCAGTTCACGGCTACAAAGCCGCGAAGAATTTGTTGTCGACTATGCCGTGATCGCAGAAGGGAAGTCTCTAGTAGTCCACTCAGGCAAACGCTATTTAGTCATGAAGCCTAAAGACTTAGAGCACTATCGTGGCGAGCGTGGTAGACGAGGGCATAAGTTGCCAAGAGGATTCCAGAAGGTTGATCGGTTAGATATAGATTCTGATAGTTAAGTAGATCTAATCTAATGCCGCTCTCTGGCCCAATAATTGAAACCCTTTGAGAAGGTTAAGGGCTTCATAAAGTTGGTTGTCATCAATTGATGGTATTTGTTCTTTCTCAGATTCTTTGGAGTTGTCTGACAAAGTGCCGTCCGACTCAAGGTGCCCATCAAGATTCTCTTCTCGTACCCGATTAGAGATGTTATACGGTCTAATTTCTGCGGGTTCGATGACAATATCCGGAGCAATGCCTTCGGCCTGTATAGAACGGCCATTGGGAGTAAAGTATCTTGCAGTGGTGAGTTTTACTGCGCGGCCATCACCAAGAGGCAAAACTGATTGCACGGAACCTTTGCCAAAGCTCTGGGTTCCCACTATGGCGGCACGGCCATTGTCTTGCAATGCACCAGCAACAATTTCAGAAGCAGAGGCGCTGCCACCATTAATGAGTACCACTATGGGCACGCCTTGAAGAATATCACCATTTTCAGCTTCAAACCGGCGATTGGAGCTAGGCATCCGACCCTCTGTATAGACCAATGTGCCGGCATTAATTAGGGCATCTGCAACGGTAACTGAGGCAGGCACAAGCCCGCCGGGATTATTGCGTAAGTCAATAACGAGGCCTTTCAGTGCTGTAGGGGAAGCACTTTTTAGGCTCTCCACTTCGGTAACAAAGTCATCGCCTGAAGTGATTTGAAACTGCGCGATTCGCACATAACCATACCCCGGTTCTAGCATTTCACTCCGCACGGCGCTGATTTGAATAATGTCTCTTACAAGATTGAAGGTTAATGGCCCTTCTTGACCTTCACGGTAGATGGTCAATTTAATACTGGTGCCCTTCTCACCTCGTAGTTTGTCGATGGCTTTTTGTAAGCCCAAGCCTCGGATGGGTGAATCATTCATTTCAATAATTAAATCGCCTGCCTTTATACCCGCTTTGGCGGCTGGGCTACCATCAATTGGCGATATAACCTTTATCAATCCAGAATCGGCACCGACTTCCATACCTAGGCCACCGTATTCACCGGAGGCACTCTCTTGTAGTTCACCGTAGTCCTCTTTTTTTAGGTAGGTTGAATGAGGATCCAATCCTGTTAGCAAGCCTTCAATCGCATTCTCTAAAAGCTCTGTGTCGGTAACCTCTTCAACGTAGCCAAGACGTACTTGCTCAAACACCTGGGTGAAGGTTCTTAACTCTCTTAGAGGTAAGCGACCCTCGGCAGTAGAATCGGGTGATTGAGACCTCTCAGGTTCCACGTCTGCGTCTGTCTGCATTACTGGTAACAGCAGCAGAACTAGAGCTAACTTCTTTAACATAACTTCATTCCTTTCTTTATTTCTGGCTCAACCACAATTTAGGATTGGCAGGTTTACCTTGGCTTCGCACTTCAAAATATAGGGCTGATCTTGTCAATCCACCAGTGTTACCGACTCTAGCGATTTGCTCGTTGGACTGCACCCAGTCTCCAGTGTCTTTTAATAACTCTTGATTGTGACCATAAAGAGTCATGTATCCGTCCCCATGATCTAAAATCAAGAGTAGCCCAAATCCACGCAGATAATTAGAAAACACCACGCGGCCTTGATGAATCGCTTTTACGGGCGCGCCTGCCTTCACGTCAATCAACCAGCCTTTCCAGCGCATTGGGCCACTTCGTCTGGAGCCATAACGTTTCAGTAGCTTTCCCGTAGCAGGCCAGCTTAACTTGCCCCTACGAGAAGCAAAAGGCTGTGAGTTGGTTGGCAGAACGAGATCAGCGACAGCTTCTTCCACTGCATTGAGAATATCTTCTAAATCTGACCGTTGCGTTTGCAGTCTATTTAGACGTTTGGCATCATCAGCTAGAGATAGTTGCAGCTTTTTAAGGGTTTTTTCTCGATCGGTAATACGAAGTTTTAGTGCTTTATTCTTGAGAGATAACGCTTTATTTGAAGCGATTAATTCTAATTTATTCTTATTGATTGATTGAATAATCTTAGAGAGTTTGTCGACATTAGCGGAATACTCATCGATTTTTTCAGCACGGGCCGATAACAAATAGTCGTAGTATTTAAACATACGCGCCATTTTTTTTGGATCTTCCTGGTTGAGTAGCAGCTTCACAGGTTCTTGGTCACCTAGCTTGTGGGCAGACCGAAGTTGCTCGATAATCGCGTCACTCTGCTGATTAATGCTCTGTTCCAACTCGTGTTTTTCAGCAGCTTTATCTTTAAGTTCGGCTTCTTCTCTAGTAATTTTTACATGTAGAGAACGGATATTGGCAGAAAGATTACTTGCTTGGACTTCCACTGCTTTCAAGCTGATTTCTAGCTCGGTCTTTTCTTTGTTTTGGGCGCTCAAGGATCGTTGTAATTCAGCGATGGTCTTTTTAAGATCTTCTAATTTTTTTTTGTTATCATCGGCATTAGCCGTCAATGTAAAGCACAGAAGCGTTACCACAATCAGAAGTACTTTTTGAAGCCAAAATAAACTTGGTTTGAATCTAAGACGTGTTGCTGAGCGAGGCACCTCGGTATTAAACATTAATACGCAATGAGGGATCGACCAGTCATTTCGGTCGGTTGAGCTAAACCCATCAATGCCAACATTGTGGGGGCGACATCTGCAAGAGAGCCACCGTCTGCCAGTGTTATTTCTCGATCACCCACATACACCAGTGGTACTGGTAAGCTAGTGTGCTGGGTATGAGGTTGATTGCTCTTGGCATCGAACATGATTTCGACATTACCGTGATCGGCTGTAATTAGAGCTTCTCCGCCGACTTTGAGCAAACTCTCAATAACCTGCTGTAAACAGCTGTAAACAGCTTCAACCGATTTCATGGCAGCGGCGTAGTCGCCGGTATGGCCGACCATATCACAGTTAGCATAGTTGCAAATAATCGTATCAAATTGATTCGACTCGATTGCTTCGATCATTTGCTTAGTTACCTCGGGCGCACTCATCTCTGGCTGCAAATCGTAGGTGTTGACCTTGGGAGATGGCAGTAAAGAACGTTCCTCACCTTCGTAAACAGCTTCACGACCACCGCTCATAAAGAAGGTGACGTGAGCATACTTTTCGGTTTCTGCAATGCGCAATTGCCGCTTCTTATTATTCGCNAAGAACTCACCNAGAGAGTTAATNACTGGCGTTGGCGGAAAGGCGCAAGGACANTCTAGGTTGTCTTCATATTCAGTAGACATCACAAAACAACTTAGTTTGGGTATGACTGAACGCTCAAATCCATCAAAGTCTTCATCAACCAAAGCATGGCTTAACTGACGGGCACGATCTGGGCGGAAATTCATAAAAATAACAGCATCGCCATCTTCAATTTTTGTTGGTACTTCTCCCTCTGCACAAATACAGGTGGCACTCACAAATTCATCGTCTTCATCTCTTGCATAGGCAGACTCAAGCGCAGCTATTGAATCTTTGGCGCAGTAGTTGCCCGCACCTTCGGTAATTAAACGATATGCTTGGCTNGTGCGATCCCAACGATTATCTCTGTCCATAGCGTAAAAGCGACCAACAATAGAGGCTATTTTGGCAACACCGGTGGATTCACATAATTCCTGAGTTTTAAGCAGAGATGGTTCTGCACTGCGCGGTGGACAGTCGCGCCCGTCAAGAAATGCATGAACATAGACTCGTTCAGCGCCGCGGGCAGCAGCTAGTGAGANCATCGCGTTGATATGGTCCTCATGGGCATGGACACCTCCAGGGGAGAGAAGACCGAATATATGGACCGCTTTATTGTGTGAAACACAGTGATCAATGGCGTCACAATACACTTGGTTNGTCGAAAAAGTACCTTCATCAATAGCTTTGTTGATTAGGGTAAAATTTTGATACATCACCCTTCCAGCACCGATGGTCATATGGCCCACTTCTGAATTTCCCATTTGCCCTTCAGGCAATCCTACTGCAAGACCAGAGGTCTCAATAAAAGTACCCGGGTGATTGGATTTCCAAAGCTCTTCCCACAAAGGCGTAGCTGCGTTTGCAACGGCGTTATATTGTTTATCGTCGCTATGGCCGCAGCCATCTAAAACGATAAGTACCAGTGGTTTTCGTTGAAAATCCATTACATTCCTTTTTTGCGTGTTCTTTAGTAGTTGATTTTAAAGCTAATTTGGCTTCTTAGCCATTCATTAGATAAATAAAGCAAAGTTTGTCTTTTAGCGAGGCATCAGGAGACGACAAAGTTATTGCTCGAGCAANTCCCAGCGCTCATAGCACCGACTCAATTGGGTCTGATACTCCGTCAGTTGTTTTTCGGTCTCTGTTATAAGCGTACGATTAGATGTATAAAAATTCGCATCACTCATTTTTATGGAAATTTCGCTAATTTGGATCTCAAGNCCTTCAATTNTTTTTGGCAGACTATCCAGNTCTCTTTGATCTTTATAGGATAGTTTNTTAGCTGACAGCGTTGNTCTAGCTTTGCCTTTTTTTAAANCTCCGGGGTTTGAAGATGTTTCATTTTTACGCTGGCGNAGCCAATCATCNTAGCCGCCCACATACTGATTGATGACGCCTTTGCCTTCGAAAACGAGGGTGCTAGTGACGACATTATTGAGGAACGCTCGATCATGACTAACCAAAATAATGGTGCCCTTATAGTCAATAAGTAGTTCTTCTAGCAAATCTAAAGTATCAATATCTAGATCATTGGTTGGCTCATCTAGAACTAAGATATTTGAGGGAGCAGTAAACAACTTTGCCAGTAAGAGGCGGTTTCGCTCCCCACCGGATAATGCCTTTACTGGCTGACGGCACCGGTCCGGTGCGAATAAAAAATCTTGTAAATAGCTAATTACATGACGGCTTTTACCGCCAATTTCTAGCATGTCACGACCACCAGATACATTGTCTTGCACTGATTTCTCTTCATCTAACGCTGAGCGGTATTGGTCAAAATAGGCCACACTAAGGTTGGTACCAGTTTTAATAGTGCCAGTCTGAGGAGTTAATTCACCCAAGAGCAATTTAATAAGCGTTGTCTTGCCTACACCATTACGGCCAATTAGACCGACTTTATCGCCGCGCTGAATCAGCGTAGAAAAGTTACGCACGACAGTATCACTGCCAAAAGCAAATGAAATGTCATTGGCTTCAGCGACGATCTTGCCAGACTTCTCAGCCTGGTGAATATCCATTTTGGCAGTGCCCAAGCGTTTGCGACGTTCCGAGAATTCTTTGCGCATGGCTTCAAGTGATCTAACACGACCCTCATTGCGGGTCCGACGGGCTTTAATACCCTGTCTAATCCAAATTTCTTCTTGAGAAAGTCGCTTGTCAAAGAGAGCGTTTTGGCGATCTTCAACCTCGAGATTTTCTTCCTTGCGGGTTAAGTACGTACTGTAGTTGCAATTGTATTCGGCCAACTTACCCCGATCGATCTCTATAAATCGGTTAGCTAGGTTATCCATAAAGCGTCGGTCGTGGCTGATAAATAGAAGAGAACCTTCCCATTTCAGCAAAAACTGCTCTACCCATTGAATAGCTTCAATATCGAGATGATTCGTCGGCTCATCGAGCAGCAGCAAGTCTGGATTAGATACTAGAGCCCTGGCCAAAAGAACTCGCCGCTTGTATCCGCCGGACAAACTTTGAATGTCGACATCTGGATCCAATTCCATTTTAGTAATAATTGATTCAACCCGTTGATTGATATCCCAGCCATTGATTCGCTCTAATTCTGCCTGGCATTCCTCGAGTTGGCTGAATATTTTAGGACTCGAATCATGCGTTAACTGTTGGGTTAGATGATGGAATTGCTGCACTAACTTGCCCTCTTTACCGAGGCCCTCAGCAATAACGTCAAAGACAGAGCCTTGAGTATTTTGCGGAACAGACTGCTCTAGTTGCGCCACCTTTACCCCGCTAGCGCGCTTAATAGATCCTTCATCGGCAATAATCTGGCCGTCAATAATTTTGAGCAGTGTAGATTTACCCGCACCATTTCGGCCAATCAGACAAACACGCTCCCCAGGTTCAATAGTTAAATTGATGTGGTCAATGAGAGGCGGTTGGCCATAACTTAAAAAGACATCTTGTAATGTAATTAGAGGCATAGGGGCTATTGTTCGCCTGCTTGAGGTTGCACGGGCATATCTGCACCAAAGGGTTTACTAATAATAATGAGCTGAGGGAGTAATGTCATGGAGCCAAGTAATGCGGCTAACATAGCAAGACCAGTTAGCAAGCCAAAGTAAACCGAGGGAATAAAATTAGACAGGGCCAAGATTGAGAATCCTGCAATAATCGTAATCGAGGTATAAAATAGAGCTTGCCCGATGCTCGCATGGGCACGGTGCATGGCACCTATATAATTACTATCAAGACTGAACTCGCGTTTGAATCGCGTTAAATAATGGATCGCATGATCAACCCCAATGCCCACTGTAATAGCAGCAATGGTGATGGTCATCATATCCAGTGGTATACCGAAAATGCCCATNCTGCCAAGCACAATTCCGGCGGCTAAAAAGTTGGGTAATATTGCAATAATTGAGATTTTCACAGACTGAAAAAGAACCAAAAACATTATCATAATACCGATAAACACAGCGCCTAGGGTGACTATTTGAGACTTGTAGAGGCTCTGAAGCATATTATTGTAAAGCACTAAGATACCTGTAAACCGAATATTTTCAGGGGCGATACCCACTTCATCAATCGCATACTGGTGTATTTTTTCAAGAAGCTCAGCACGACGTAACTGGCCACCTGTTTCCATAGCTCGAAGCTGGATGCGAGCCTCATCTATATCTTCTAATAGGTAGGGGGCAACCATTTGCTGGTAGATTTCGTCACTTAGACTCTGACGCATGATAGCAATTTCAAGATCATTGAGATCGCGGTTACTGAGATCCCTGGCGACGGCGTAAAGTTGTACCAGAGAGTTGACTTTGCCAACCTCTGGTTGAGCATCAATAAAGGTCTGGAGTTTTTCTAAATCAGCNAGNCCAGCGGAGGAAAACCAGTAGCTTTCTGCCAAACTAGAGGCATCATCCTGAGCAAGTTCCTCCTCCATATCGCCGTATTCATCTTCAAAAGCATAGTCATCGTCTAGAGAATAGTCATCGTCAGTTGATTCGAATTCCTCTACGTCATTTATTGTTGGCTCGTCAAAGACAGGGGCTTGGATGATGATNTCTAGAGGTGTTGTTCCACCCAAAGCTGTATCAATAGTNTCCATNCCGCGATAGATCTCAGTATCTGATCTAAANTAGTCGATAAACCGATTTTCAACTTCAAGTTTACTGATTCCATAGGCAGATAGTGCCGCCAGACTTAAAGCAGTTAGCAGAATAAGGGTTCCATAGTGCTCTGTTAGCCAAGCGAACTTTGCAGTAAATGCTGATGAATTATCTTGAAGACTTGTGTGAGGCCCTTTGCCTAGCAAAACCATTCCAGCCGGAATTATGATAAAAGCTATGACTAAAGCTAGGCTGATGCCCATTGTCATCATCCAGCCGAAATCTATNACTGGGCGGATATCACTCACCACCAACGATGTGAAGGCGACNATAGTTGTAAGNACTGTNTANAGACAAGGTTTNGCCATGGAAATGACAGTTTGGCTAACCAACTNNTGTTGGTTAGATTCTGGATTGTTAGANTGCAATTCGCGATAGCGCACAATCAAATGAATGGTTAATGCAAGAGTAATAATCAAAAGTAGAAGAACGAAGTTGGAAGAGATAACAGTTAGTCGCCAGTCAATCCAACTTAAAAATCCTAAGATAATGACCAAGCAGAGAGCACAGGTAATCAGTGGCAGGACAACAAAGCGGATTCGACGAAATATGAGAGCCAAAGTGGCGATAATAAAAACTAGAATTCCAGCGCCAAAAACAGTGAGATCACTCTTTATGAACGTGATCATATCTGCAGTGATCATATCGGGGCCACCTAAAAAGATAGTTGCTCTATCACGATAATCTTCAATTAGTTCACGTATCTGGGCCACTCGCTTGTGATCAACCTCAGCTTTGGCTGTNCGGTAATTTAGAAACTCAGCACTCACCTCTTGCAGTTGTATTTCTTGTTGGGCACTGAGGCCATCGGTATCTCGAAGCAGCCGTAGGCTATCTCTCTTGGANACNAGCTGTAAGTANGTTTCATCAAGATNNAAGGTNGCCATCATGCCAGTAGTGTTTCCGTCNGCACTCAGAATAACGTCTTTGTAAATAGGACTACTGAGAAANTCAGTTTTAGCTAGCTGTTTATCCACACCTTCAGACATCAAAGTATTGAGCTCACCAGTGAGGTCTGTAATGTCAATTTTTGGACTATAGAGTAATGGAACATCGAGCATTGATAGCACTGACTCTATACCTTCGATTTGAAGTAGGTCTTTGCGCAGTGCNGCGAGGGTATCTAAGTTATTTTGATCAAAAAGGACACCTTGAGAAGGTGAAAAAGTCACAATCAAAAAGTTGTCACTGCCATAGCGTTGCACGACTTCACGGGAAAAGTTTAGATCATCATCGTGCTCTAAGGTTAAAGAATCCGCGGATGCATCCAGCTNAAAGTTTGGCAATCCCAATGCCATGATAATTGCCAAGACAAAAACNACGATAATGGCAGTCCAGGGATTTTGCAAAATGATCTTGTCGTACAGCTTAAACAACGAAGGTTGCATGATTACAGATAACCTCAAAAGAGAATCAAAAACAGATTCGCTATTATGCGGTTTTGTTAGGTGGAATTATAGTTTGCTCCTGTGACATAGTGCCTCTTATAGGAAAAAATCATTAATCTTACTATCATCTATTTTGCNTAGNGGATGCGTATGNTNNTNTAAGNGTTAAAAAAATAAGAANTTAACGTTCNGNTAGTNGGTAAATCGNTTNAANACGACAAANTTTTGATTACGAATAGACTAAAATAAGAACAACAAAGAGGTGTTTAAAATGACAAGATCTAAAAGTGTCCTGGGCATTGTGGCGTCACTGATTATTGCTGTGCTACTACTGACAGCGGGGAGCCAGGGTAGCGTTTCTCTTGGTGGTTATCCTCTTTTCGCTCTGTGTGGATCGATTGGATTCGCTCTCCATTGGGCAGTGTTCGTTCCATCTTACGCCTTCAAGACCGAGCATTACTTTGATTTGACAGGCTCACTCTCCTACATTACCACCGTGGCTGCTGCGATTGTTCTTAACCCCTCTCTTGACCTCAGGGACCTGATTATCTGTGCCATGATTACGGTTTGGGCACTTAGATTAGGGTCCTTTCTATTTTGGCGTATAAAGAAAGATGGCCAAGACAAGCGTTTCATCGTTATGAAAACTAAATTCACCTGGTTTTTAATGACTTGGACTATCGGTGGTCTTTGGGTTTTGGTGACTATGGCGGCTGGATTGGCTGCGTTGACGTCTAACATAACAGCAGAGTTGGGGTTGATCAGTTATTTAGGGATAGCACTTTGGCTGTTTGGGTTTATCGTGGAGGTCACTGCAGACAATCAGAAAACTGAGTTTCGCAAAAATCCAGACAATAGGAATCGTTTCATCACAACTGGTGTTTGGTCATGGTCACAACATGCTAACTATTTTGGAGAAATTACCCTTTGGTTTGGTTTGGCATTGGTCGCACTCCCAGTGCTGTCAGGATGGCAATTGGCAACGCTGATCTCACCTGTTTTTGTGTATTTTTTATTGACTAAAGTCAGTGGAATACCTCTTCTAGATCGACTGGCCAAGCAAAAATGGGGTACCGATTCAGATTACTTGAGCTATACTCAGGCGACGTCTAAATTATTGTTGTGGCCACCAAAAACGTAGTTGTTCCAGCAGATCAGATTCCCATCAAATGCTGTGAGGACATTTGTTGGGCAAAAGCTGACTGGAGAAAATTATGCAGGGTGTGATTCTTGATTTCGATAGCGTAGGACCGTCAGATCTTGATTTATCAAAGCTCTATGATTTACCCGTTAAATGGCAAATCTATTCTCATTGTTCGCCGGAACAGGTATCAGAGAGAATCTCTGATGCGGACATCGTTCTTATTAACAAAGCGCCTCTTTTAGCGCCACAGATTGAGCAGGCAAAACGTTTAAAGCTTATTTCGATTTTTGCCACAGGAACCAACATTATCGATCTTAAAGCCGCCCGTGAACGCAACATCATAGTCAGCAACGCCGTTAGTTATGGCACAGGGTCTGTAGTGCAGCATGTTTGGTCACTTATATTATCGTTGACTACCAAGCTTGATGAATACCGCAAGGCAGCAATGGATGGAAGTTGGGAAGACAGTCATTTCTTCTGTGTGATGGATTTTTCTGTGCGGGAGTTACAGGGCAAGACTCTAGGTATTGTGGGTGCTGGAGAACTGGGAATGGGCGTTGCAAAGATAGCAGAAGCTTTTGGAATGGATGTTATATTTGCGGCGTTACCCGGACGCAAACACTCTACGCAGTCAAACAGAATACCTTTTAAAGAGCTGTTGACTAAAGCAGATATACTGAGTCTTCACTGCCCTCTGACGGAACAAACTACTAAACTTATCGGTGCTGAAGAACTTGCATTAATGAAGCGTTCATCAATTTTAATTAATACCTCCCGAGGTGCTTTGGTGGACGAAGTGGCTCTGAAGAATGCCTTGCAACAAGGTGAAATTGCGGGAGCTGCCTCTGATGTTTTAAGTGTAGAGCCGCCAGTTGATGGAAATGTTTTGCTCGACACAGCTATACCTAATTTTGTCCTGACCCCCCATGTAGCTTGGATTGCTAAAGAAGCAAGGCAGCGATTAATTGAGCAAGTAGCGGGGAATGTGGAAGCGTTTCTGGAGGGAAATCCCAGAAACCAAGTGCTGTAGACCCACTTTTCAGAAAGGTGAAGAGCTAAGCTTTAAAATCGTTGGTCAGCTTTTTTGGAACCATGATTTTTTTCAATTGAACATAATCAGGAAGACCATTTTTATAGGGAGGGTAGTCTTCTCCTTCGACCAAAGGTTGTAAATATTCACGAGCCTTTTGTGTTATTCCAAACCCATCCTTAGTGATAAACGATCGCGGCATTTTCTTTTCCATATTAGCAACTTTGACCAAAGATGCTTCACCAAGGGACCAGCTATAATTTTTCCCTGAACCTCGCTCAATCGAAACCATCACCGAGGTTTTGCCTTGAACGGCCAGATCTATAGCTGCTCGGCCTACCGCATATGCCTGATCAACATCTGTCTTTGACGCGATATGACGAGCAGAGCGTTGCAAATAGTCCGCAAGGGCCCAATGATATTTATGACCCGTAGACTGCTTGATCATGCTTGCTAATGTTGGGGCAACACCGCCAAGCTGTTGGTGGCCAAAAGCATCTCTATTTAAAGAGCCAGAGATGTGTGCTCCATCACTGTATTGCGTGCCCTCAGAAGCAACAACAACGCAGTAGCCCTTATCTTGGATTGTTTGTTCAACTTTGGCGATAAAGATCTCACGAGAGAATGGAATTTCGGGGAATAAAATAATATGGGGTGGGTCCCCCGCTTCTTCAGCTGCCAGACCGCCCGAAGCTGCAATCCAGCCTGCATGGCGACCCATAACTTCTAAAATAAATACCTTAGTGGAGGAGGCACACATAGATGCGATATCCAAGCTAGCTTCTCTGGTTGAAGTAGCTACATATTTTGCTACTGATCCAAACCCTGGACTGCAGTCTGTAAGCGGCAGGTCGTTGTCGATTGTTTTTGGAATATGGATTGCCTGAATCGGATAGCCCATTTTTTCTGAGATCTGGGATACCTTGAGACAGGTATCGGCGGAGTCACCTCCTCCGTTATAAAAAAAGTAGCCTATGTTATGGGCCTTGAAGACATTAATAAGACGCTCATATTCAGCGGGACTTTCATCATAATCCTTCATTTTATAACGGCACGAGCCAAACGCACCACCAGGAGTATGTTTGAGAGCCTTTATGGCAGATAAAGACTCCTTGCTTGTGTCCACGAGCTCTTCTTGCAAAGCCCCAACGATACCATTTAAGCCTGCATACAATTTACCAATGGATGCCGTATTTTCACGCGCAGCTTCAATGACACCAGCGGCAGTAGCATTGATAACGGCCGTGACACCNCCTGATTGTGCATAAAACGCATTCTTTTTATCCATGATATTTCACTCTTAAAAGTCCANTTCCCATAAGCTTTCATTTTAGTCTCTCCCACGCTAAGGTGAAAGGCGAAACTAAACTGATTTACGTTATAGTGAACATTAGAACTCGGGTTAATGCACAGAAAGGCCACATTAATGCATATTCATATTTTAGGTATCTGCGGCACGTTCATGGGAAGTCTTGCCCTGTTAGCCAAACATGCTGGTTACCAGGTATCTGGTTCTGACGCTAATGTGTACCCTCCGATGAGTACTCAGCTTGAAGAAAATGGTATCCAACTAATCGAGGGTTTTGATCCTGAGCAGCTCAAACCAGCCCCAGATCTTGTTGTTGTTGGGAATGCCATGTCTCGAGGAAACCCCTGTGTGGAATATATGCTCGACAATAGCCTACCTTATACCTCAGGCCCCCAATGGCTGGGTGAAAATATATTAAGAGATAAACATGTGCTTGCTGTTGCCGGTACGCATGGGAAAACGACCACTAGCAGTATGCTGGCGAAAATTTTGGAGAATTCAGGGTTAAGCC
The DNA here is from genome assembly GCA_002685195.1 of Porticoccaceae bacterium. Taxonomy (GTDB): domain Bacteria; phylum Pseudomonadota; class Gammaproteobacteria; order Pseudomonadales; family Porticoccaceae; genus HTCC2207. The sequence continues at coordinate 20,311 of NYWV01000051.1, read as the reverse complement.
CTGGCTTCCTAATCGGTGGGATTCCACAAGACATGGGTGTTTCTGCCCGCTTGGGAGATTCAAAGTACTTTGTGGTAGAGGCGGATGAATACGACAGTGCTTTTTTTGATAAACGCTCAAAATTCATACATTACTTCTCAAATACTCTAATTATTAATAATTTAGAGTTTGACCACGCGGACATTTTTGAGGATTTAGCGGCCATCCAGAAGCAGTTCCATCATTTAGTGAGAACAGTGCCTGGTGCGGGTAACGTTATCATGCCCTCGTCAGATGAAAATATTAACCAAGTGATGGCTCAAGGATGTTGGAGTTGCCAGCATCATTTTGGAATCAAACCCGATGACAACTGGCAATACCGACTTATTGAGGAGGACGGGTCACGATTTGAGATTATTTTTTCTGATGATCAAGGAGTTACAAAAGAAAGCGGTCAAGTGGGTTGGTCCCACTCTGGGCTCCATAATGTTAAAAATGCGCTGGCGGCTGTTATAGCCGCTTACCAAGTAGGGGTTAATGTAAGTCAGTCGTGTGAGGCATTAAGCGATTTTATTGGTGTAAAGCGCCGCATGGAAGTGATATATGAAAGTCAGGGAGTGACCATTTATGATGACTTTGCGCACCATCCAACAGCTATTAAAAGTACCTTGGAGGGACTTCGCGCCAAAGTAGGGGATGACTTCATTTTGGCAATTATTGAACCGCGCTCAGCGACAATGAAAATGGGGGTACATCAGCAAACCTTGGCTTCGTCGGTAAAAAGCGCAGACAAAGTCTTGTGGTATCAAAATGCAGCCATTGACTGGGATATGGCTAGTTTGTCTGATGTAATTGAAATCCCCTCCATGATAATTAATAAGCTCGACGATCTAATTGAAGCTGCGGTGAATTTAGCTCATAGCAATGTTCATATTGTGATAATGAGTAATGGTGGTTTCGAAGGCTTCCATAACAAGCTAAGCGATGCTATCAAATCGCTTTAACTCTCAAGCATAAAGGTGACTGGCCCATCATTCACTAAGCAAACCTGCATGTCGGCGCCAAAGCGACCATTCTGAACTTTTAAGTGTTGGTGTGATGCGTGACTTACAAAGTGGTTATACAGATTTTCAGCTTGCTCAGGGGGAGCTGCTGAAGAAAAGCTGGGCCGGAGCCCTTTTTTTGTATCTGCAGCAAGAGTAAATTGAGAAACTATCAGTAATCCACCGTTAATATCACTCAGTGATAGGTTCATTTTTCCCTCTGGGTCAGAAAACATACGGTAGTTTAAAACTTTCCGCAGTAGTTTATCAGCGCTACCCATTACGTCATGCTTTTGGACTCCTAGAAGCAATAGAATGCCTTGGTCAATTTCACCCACAGTTTCGTGGTCGATGACCACTGATGCGCTGGAGACTCGCTGAATTAGACCTAGCATTTAGACTACTCTTCGCTAATCAAATGATGGGCTAGTCTCTCAGTTGCCCTGATAAGAGCATCAACTGTCCCAGGCTCGCTAGATGAGTGCCCAGCGTCAACGATGACATCAAGTCTTGCTTCTGGCCAAGCGTTACTTAGAGCAAAAGCTTGGTTAACTGGACAGACCATATCATAGCGACCGTGCACTATAGTTGATGGAATATCTTTGAGTTTGTAAGCATTATTAATAATTTGATTAGGCTCTAAAAATGCCTTGTTGATAAAATAGTGGGCCTCTATTCTCGCCATTGCAATGGCTAAATGGGGGTTCGCGAAATGTGCAACAAAGTCTTCGTCGGGCTTCAGCGTTGCGCAGCGCCCTTCTAAAATAGACCANGCTTTAGCGGCGGCCATGCGCTCTAATTCGTTATCGCCAGTTAGTCTTCGATAAAAAGCTCCAAGTAGGTCATCCCTCTCTTCTTTGGGGATAACCTGAATATAGTCTTTCCAGTAGTCAGGAAAAACATGTTCCACACCATGCTGATAGAACCAAGCAATATCCTGGTCACGGCACAGAAAAATACCCCGAAGTATTAAACCCATAACTAGGTCAGGATAGGTTTGAGCATAAACCAAGCTCAAAGTAGAGCCCCAGGATCCTCCAAAGACAACCCACCGGTCTATTTCAAGTGTCTTTCGTATGACTTCGATATCTGCAATTAAAGCGGCTGTATTGTTGTTTTCTAGGAGAGCATGGGGCGTGGATTGACCAGAACCGCGTTGATCGAATAGAACAATGCGGTATTTATCAGGGTCAAAGAAGCAGCGGTCAGTAGCTCGAGTTCCTCCGCCAGGGCCGCCGTGGACAAATAAAACAGGTATTCCATCTGGGTTTCCAGATTCTTCTACATGCAGCATATGGGGGGGAGTCACAGCAATTGACTGAGTGTGGTATGGCCTTATCGCAGGAAACGCTTTTTTCATTTGCCTAGTGCCTTAAATCTATTATCTAATATTATACGAATGAGGCCAATATAGAAAATTTCGTTGAAAGCCCACTTTAACAGCACAAATCTTGGGCTTTAAATACTGATCGAGGATTTATAGATGATTGAAATCAACAGATGTGGCTGGTGCAACAATGATGGGCTGTACCAAGCATACCACGATAGCGAATGGGGAGTGCCTTGTAGAGATGATAAGAAGCTGTTTGAGTTCTTAATTCTGGAAGGAGCTCAGGCCGGACTATCTTGGATCACCATTCTGAAACGACGGGAGCAATATCGTCAAGCATTTTGTGGATTTCAAGTGGATCGCGTAGCTGAATTTACCACCGAAGATGTTGCACGATTGATGGAAAATAAAGGGATCATTCGCAACCGTTTAAAAATCGAAAGCGCTATTTCAAACGCGCGATGTTATCAAAAAGTTCAGTCTGAATACGGCAGTTTCAGCAAATATATTTGGGCATTTGTGGGTGATACACCAATTATTAATCATTGGATATCTCAAAAAGAAATTCCCGCGACAACAGAGATATCAGACAGGATTAGTAGAGAAATGAAAAAGCGAGGTTTTCGATTTTTCGGTAGTACTATTTGTTACGCTTTTATGCAGGCTATGGGGTTGGTGAACGATCACCAAAAGGACTGTTTCAAATATTTGGATACTCAATAAACAGCTCTGGATAACGATATTCTCGCCCAAATAAGAAAATTAACGAGAGCTTCTCTTTCTCTGAATTTCTGTTAGTAGCTTCTTTCTCAGTCTAATACTACTTGGGGTGACTTCGACTAACTCATCATCTTCAATAAATTCTAATGCCTGCTCCAGGGTATGCTTAATAGGGGGGACTAAGGTCAAGGCTTCATCTGTGCCAGAAGCTCGAACATTGGTTAGCTGTTTACCTTTGATAGGGTTTACAACTAAGTCGTTAGATCTAGAATGTATTCCTACAATCTGCCCCTCATAGACATCTATTGCATGACCAAGAAATAATCGTCCCCTTGCTTGAATATTAAATAGTGCAAAGGCGGCAGTCTTTCCTTTAACCATACTAACAAGTGCGCCGTTTCCGCGAGAGAACTTATCACCCTGTTTCGCTGGAGCGTAGCGATCAAAAATACTGGTCATGATGCCTGACCCAGAGGTCATTGTTAGAAAGGCTCCCCGGAAACCGATTAAGCCTCTTGAGGGCATCAAGAATTCCAGCCGCACCCTACCTTTTCCATCGGGCTCCATATTAGTTAGCTCGGCTTTTCGCAAACCCAACTCTTCCATCACTGATCCTTGATGCTGCTCCTCTACATCAATAACAACTTGCTCAAAAGGTTCATGTATGACGCCATCAACTAGCTTTTGGACTACCTCTGGACGCGATACGCCCATTTCAAAGCCTTCACGTCGCATTGTTTCAATGAGAACTGATAGATGCAGTTCGCCACGGCCAGATACAACAAATTTATCTGGGGTATCGCCTGGCTTAACTCTGAGAGCAACATTGTGTATCAATTCTTGTTCAAGACGGTCCTTGATGTTTCGAGTAGTGACATATTTTCCTTCTAGGCCGGCAAAAGGAGAGTCGTTGACNATAAATGTCATGCTCACCGTAGGCTCATCCACGCTCAAGGCAGGTAATGCATCAACATGTTCAGGATCGCAAAGGGTGTCTGAAATACCCAGGCCATCAATTCCATTTATGCAAACGATGTCCCCTGCCCCAGCTAAAGAAGTTTCTATCTGCTCAAGGCCCAGATAACCTTTTACATTGAGAATTTTTCCTTTTCTCTGCGCTCCANTGGCTGTCTTCACCACGACTTGTTGGCCTGGTTTTAGTGTTCCGCGAGTGATTCTTCCAACACCGATAACACCCACATAACTATCATAAGCAAGAGCGGATACCTGCATTTGGAATGGCCCAGTCGCATCAACCTCCGGCGCTGGAACTTCGGCAACAATCATTTCGTAGAGAGGAGTCATATCTTCAGCCATATCTTCGTGATCACGACCAGCAATGCCATTGATAGCTGATGTATAGATAACTGGAAAATCAAGTTGCTCATCAGTTGCGCCGAGATTATCAAATAGGTCAAAGACCTGATCCATAACCCAGTCTGGACGGGCTCCAGGGCGATCAACTTTGTTGATAACTACAATAGGGCGGAGTCCCTGCTCAAAAGCCTTAGAGGTAACAAAACGAGTTTGCGGCATGGGCCCATCAACAGCATCGACTAGCAAAAGNACCGAATCTACCATTGATAGAACTCGCTCAACCTCGCCACCAAAATCAGCGTGCCCTGGAGTATCAACAATATTAATTCGATAGTCATTCCAGTTAATGGCAGTATTTTTAGCAAGAATGGTAATGCCTCGCTCTTTCTCCTGATCATTCGAGTCCATCAAGCGTTCAGAACCAACATCTTTACGATCTAAGGTTCCTGATTGGCTCAAGAGCTTATCCACAAGTGTGGTTTTGCCATGATCAACGTGAGCGATGATCGCAATATTGCGCAAATTATTTATAGACATGAAAGCTACCCGATGAGCCAAAAAGCCGCGATTATAGTGGAATTCTCAGAAACTGCTATTGATCTTTTCGGTACGGATGTTTTTGGGGTAAATTATTAGGCTAAGATATGCTGAGTTTAGGGGCCTAGAGCACCTGTTTGTTCTTGATATATTTTAAAATCCCAATATGTAAAAAACCTCTATCTCGGAGTAAATTAGCATGCAACCTGCTCATGATTCCCTTCTCGCAAAAAATCAGATAGCTGATTTTACGGTCTAGATTGCTGGCTTTCTCTGGNAGGCTAAAAAAGGGAATGCAAATTACTTCATTATCGGGATGCCAATCTAGCGGCATATCTTCGATTTCACTTGGGTGGCGTACATCAATTATTACATCCCCAAGCCGTGGCTCGGTGATATGCATGATATCTTTTTTTGGAGTCAGATCTTTGTCGAAATTCATATGATTTTTCACAGTAAACTCTCATCCATCCATAGTTTACCAATATTGCCTATTAGAATGCGCTAAAACCCAAAGTTAATTACAAAGCCGTGTTAAATAAGCCGTATAAATCTGAAGCTTTAGATTTATTTTGCACCATAATAAAGCACCGTATTTGCANGCGCACTGTAATGGTGCGTATCGTAGGGTTTTATATTACCTTATAACTTTTTAGGTGTAGCGGCCTGCCGTGAAAGCCTTTATCCTATTGGGGTCGGCCACTGGGCTATTAAAATGGTTTCATTGGCACGGCAATTGCAGTCGATAACTGAGGGAAAAGGTTACTAAATCGCGCGAGCATGACATTCGGTTCATAGATCGCCGTTCTGCCTGTTAAAGCGGGTCATAGTTTCCTTCTAATTAAGGTTGGCCTAAGTCAGTTTCAGAAACCCTTTAACCGAGGTAGGNCTTGTTTGACGAATTTAAGATCTAAAGATCTAAAGAACTAATCTAAACGGAGAGTCATTAAAAATGAAAGCAAAGTTAGAATACATTTGGTTGGATGGTTATATGCCTACTCAAAGCCTGCGCAGCAAAACACAGGTTCGTGATAACTTCGGTGGAACTCTAGAAGAATGCCCTATGTGGTCATTTGATGGAAGCTCCACGGAACANGCGGAAGGCAATGCTTCAGATTGCTTACTTAAACCCGTCGCTATTTACCCAGATCCAGACCGTAGTAACGCGTTTTTGGTAATGACTGAAGTTCTTAACGCTGACGGAACACCTCATGTGTCTAACGGTCGGGCAACGATAGACGACGATGACAATGACTTCTGGTTTGGCTTTGAGCAAGAGTATTTCCTATGGGATGTTGATACTCAGTTACCTCCTGGATTCCCTCATGGGGGATTCCCGCGACCNCAAGGCCCTTACTACTGCTCGGTCGGTGCTGCTAATGCTTATGGGCGCAGCTGTGTGGAAGAGCATCTTGATATCTGTCTCGAAGCTGGATTGAATGTTGAGGGAATTAACGCTGAAGTTGCTGCAGGACAGTGGGAATTTCAGTGTTTTGCGAAAGGAGCAAAAGAAGCTGGAGACGAAATTTGGGTCGCTCGCTACCTTCTTGAGAGAACGGGTGAAAAGTATGGCTACACAATTAACTATCATCCTAAGCCGCTGGGAGACACAGATTGGAATGGTTCGGGCATGCATGCCAATTTCTCTAATGGTCCCATGCGAGATCTTGGTGATGAAGCCATATTCACTAAAATTTGTGAAGAGTTTGGTAAAAATATAGAACGTCATATTAGTGTGTATGGCGCAGACAATGACCAGCGTTTGACTGGCCTACATGAGACGCAGGCAATTGATGAGTTTAGCTTCGGCGTTTCAGATCGTGGATCATCAATTCGCATCCCTATCGGCACTGTTGAAGATGGTTGGAAGGGTCGTTTAGAAGACCGAAGAACTGCTTCTAACGCAGATCCTTACAAGGTGGCGGCTGCTATTATTAAAACCACCAAAGAAGCCTTAGCTTAAGCTATATTGCTCTGGGAGTAATTCTACTCCCAGGGCTTTTCTGATCCCCCCGAGATTTGGTAAATCTATAGCCNCTGTCATCTCTTGTTTTGAATTAACACCCAGATGTTAGTCGTTAGTCATAGAGCGTCATTAGTGCGCACAATACAATTACGCACTATAATGGTGCAGAATTTATTACAGACCGAACTGTTTTTGATCTGAAGCCTCAGTTTAGTGGGTTTTAGGTCAATTAATAATTGGCTTGTTTATTGCAAGTGACAAAGAACGATAGTGCATTCGTTACTTTTGCATCCTAAAAAGACATGTAGATATTTAAATTTTATGAATTTAGAAAAACTCCACGGATTATTGTTAGATAATTTAAATGCCGCAGTTCTTCTTCTAGATGAGAATCTGTCGATCACCTATGTCAATTCGGCAGTCGAGTCTCTCTTACAAATGGGTAACTCCAGATTGTTGGGACATCCAATTTATGAGTTTTTTAGCGAGACGGATGTTTGCAGGCAGACTCTCGAGGATTCACTATCATCGGGCAACCCACATACTCGTCGGCACGAATATTTGCGTATTCCTGCATCCACAGATGTATCTCAGGTCGACTACACCGTCACTCCAATTGAGGCTAGCTCTCAGCGGATGTTATTAATGGAGATGCAGCCAGTTGATAGGTTCCTCAAAATTAATAGAGAAGAGGCTTTGCTTTCTGTGCATGACACCTCAAAAAATCTTGTTCGCGGTCTTGCTCATGAAATCAAAAACCCTTTAGGCGGTATACGCGGAGCAGCTCAATTACTTGACCAGGAGATTGTAGAGCGAGGGTTAGGGGGTGAAACTAGAGAGTTCTGTCAGATCATAACGACAGAGGCTGACCGGCTTAGAAATCTTGTTGATCGATTGTTGGGGCCTAACCAACTTCCTAAGTATGAGCAAATTAATATCCATGAAGTGACGGAGCATGTAGCAAGCCTCTTAGAAGCCGAAGTTCAGGGACAGTTAACTCTGATTAGAGACTATGATCCTAGTATTCCAGAAGTCAGAGGAGACCGCGCACAGCTTATTCAGGCAGTGCTCAATGTGGCGAGAAATGCTATGCAGGCGGTCCTAGAGGCCCCAACACTGAAGCCGTTAGTAACTATTAAGTCACGTATTCAGCGCAGTTTTACCATCGCTGGAGAGCGTCATAAAGTAGTGTGTAGAATTGATATTATTGACAATGGGCCAGGGATTCTGGCGGATATCGTAGAGCGTATTTTTTTCCCCATGATAAGCGGCCGAAGTGATGGTTCGGGTTTAGGTCTGACAATTGCTCAGACTGCAATTAACAGCCATCAGGGAATTATTGAGTGTGATTCTGAACCCGGCGAAACCATGTTCTCAATTTATTTACCGATCAGAGATTAGTATGAAAAATAATGTAAAAATATGGATTGCAGAAGATGATCGTTCCCTTCGTTGGGTAATGGAAAAGGCCATTACTCGAGATGGGATGGACGTACGAAGTTTTGAGAGTGGTGACGACTTATTGTCAGTCTTAAGAGTGTCACAGCCGGAGATTATCATCTCGGATATTCGCATGCCTGGTACTGATGGCCTTGAGCTACTCAAACAAATCCACAGAAGTCATCCTGATATTCCTGTAATTATAACGACCGCACACTCTGACTTGGACAGTGCGGTAGCTGCTTATCAAGGAGGGGCTTTTGAATACTTACCAAAGCCTTTTGATTTAGATGAATTGGTCGACGTGGTTCGTCGAGGCGTGGCTCTAGCTCTTGAGAAGAAGGTAGATATTCAAATCCCAACAGCTTCCGTCGTGGCTCAAGAAATTATCGGTGAAGCCCCGGCTATGCAAGAGGTATTTCGGGCGATTGGGCGGTTATCTAACTCAAACATTACTGTCCTGATTAACGGTGAGTCAGGGACCGGTAAAGAACTTGTAGCACAGGCTCTACATAGGCATAGTCCGCGTAAAAGTGCCAAATTCATCGCGCTTAACATGGCTGCTATTCCTCACGACTTAATTGAATCTGAGTTGTTTGGTCATGAGAAAGGTTCTTTTACTGGGGCCTCACAGCGCCGGGAGGGACGCTTTGAACAAGCTGATGGAGGCACACTGTTTCTTGATGAAATCGGAGATATGCCCGCAGAGGCACAGACAAGACTGCTCCGAGTTCTAGCTGATGGAGAGTTCTATAGGGTTGGAGGGCACACTGCAATAAAAGTCGATGTTCGCATTATTGCTGCTACTCATCAAAACCTAGAGGAGTTAGTCACGCAGAATCGCTTTAGAGAAGACTTATTCCATCGATTAAATGTTATCAGAGTGCACCTACCCAAATTAGCGGATCGTCGAGAAGATATACCCCAACTGATGGAACACTTCTTTAACGTCTCAGCAAAAGAGCTTGAGATGGAGCCAAAAGTGTTATCTAAAGATGCGGAGGAATTCTTTTTCAATTTACCTTGGCCAGGCAACGTTAGGCAATTAGAGAATATGTGTCGCTGGTTAACGGTAATGGCTGCGGGAAGAGAGGTGCTAATTTCAGATTTACCTCCTGAGCTGAAATCAGAAGCTACAGAGGGGGCCTATCGTGGGCAGGGTGATTGGCAACATATGCTCAGACTCTGGGGAGAGAGTGAATTAAAAAGTGGCCGACAGAACATATTAGAGCAAGCTATTCCTGATTTTGAGCGCGCTATGATTGAAACAGCATTGGCATACACTGGAGGCCGAAAGAAAGACGCTGCACTCTTGTTGGGTTGGGGAAGGAATACTCTAACACGCAAGTTGCAGGAGTATGGGTTAGAGTATTAGCGTTTAAGTCTTGCCATAAAAAAACCCCGCTAACTATTGGCGGGGNTTTCAGTTTTGGTCATTACGATCTGTTTAATGGGTTGTGTCTTCTGNGTTAGCCTCTTCAGCGGCCTTAGCATCAGCCTGTTGAACAGCTGAGGCGAACAATGCATCAAAATTAATCGGTGGTAACAGCAAAGCTGGGAACGAGCCTTTAGTCACCGCATTATCAATAACTTCTCGAGCGTAGGGGAACAGCATATTAGGACATGTTGTATTCAGGACATGAGTGACCTGCTGGGGCTCTAGGCCTTTGATCGCAAACAATCCTGCTTGCTCTACTTCTATCAGATAAATAGTGTCTTCTCCGTCTGTCACAGTAATTGTTAGACGCAAAGAGACTTCATAGATGCCTTCTGCAATCTGAGCACTTTTGGTACTTAGATCTTGGTTAACTTTAGGTTGCCATTGTTTTTGGAATGCTGCTGCGCCCATAGGAGTTTCGAAGGAAAGATCTTTTAGATAAATCCGCTGTACTGCAAATGCNGGCCCATTGTCTTCAGTTTCTGCAGCTGCACTTGCAGGAGTTGTTTCGTCAGTCATTTCTATAGCCTTTAATAATTCATTGGTATATTTTTAAACGTCTACCCACTATATGGCGCTATTTTCATCCATTTCAACCCTAGGACTTAAAAGGGCATCCAATTCTCCTGTTGTTTCTAAGCCCTGAAGCTCTGAATATCCGCCAATATGTGTATCCCCAACCCAGATCTGTGGAACTGTGCGTTGTCCGCTTTTTTGCATAACTTCGTTACGTAAGTCTAAATCTTGATCAACCGAAATATCGTCATAACTTACACCTTTTCGGTTAAGTAATTGCCTCGCCGCTGCACAGAACGAACAAAGACGAGTCCCGTATAGTGACACTTGAGGCATAACAACTCCTTTACTTATTTAGAGGGTATTAAAGCTAGTTCTTTTGTCCTTGAACGACAGGCATGCTCTGGTGTTGCCATTCGCTCATGCCACCTTTTAAGCGACGAACATTAAATCCATCTTTGGTTAGCAACTTTCCTGCTGAACCAGCATGCTGACCCATTTGGTCGACAAGAACAATCAATTTCTGACGATGTTTTTCAAGCTCACTGACGCGTCCATTAATCTTAGTGTGAGGGATATTAAAGGCACCATGTATATGTCCTGCCTGAAATTCAGCGGATGCTCTTACGTCAACCAGGATAGCTTGATCTGCATTCATCAGTGCTACTAGCTCTGATGTAGCCAAAGGCTTGCCAGAGTTAGATCGTTCCTTGGATAGGAAGATAAAAAGCAGTATTAGGAAGGCACTGATTAATAGCCATTGTTCACTCACAAAAACGAAAATATCCAAAATATAGGTACTCATTAGTCAATTTTTCGAGACACGCTGGTGTTACGCGGCAGAAGTATACACATGAAAGACGATCTTAGGAATTACTCACAATAATCTTAGCTCCAATGCTCCCAAACAGGAATACAACCATCGGGCAATTGGCTTACCATTCCTAGCGCTGCCCATTTTCTATCTGGGGCATGGAAATCTGAACCACAGGAAGCCAAGAGATTGAACTTNTTGCACAAACCAGCTAAATCTTTGGTAACGNAGGGGATTTGTAAGCCTGAAATAACCTCNATGGCCCCTCCTCCTGCCTCACAAAAATCACTGATGAGATCCACCAGCTTAGTGCGAGTAAGATTATATTTCTTTGGGTGAGCCAATACAGCCACTCCTCCAGCCTGATGAATCCATCCTACTACTGTTTTTAGGTCTGCCCATTCATCTTTAATATCACCTGCTTTACCGGCGCCAAGATATTTTTTAAAAGCTTCGTTCATATTTTTAACAGCTCCTATTTGGACAAGATATTGAGCAAAGTGAGGTCGCCCTATATGGCTCCCAGCGAAGCTTTTAACTCCCTCTAGGCTATTGTCAAAGCCCAGCCGCTTCAACTTGTAAGCGATTTTTTCTGCTCGGCGCTTGCGACCATCTGACTGTTGGCTAACCGCATTGATAATTACCTCATTGGAGAGATCAATATTTAATCCGACAACATGAATGCCCTGCTTTCTCCACTGGCTTGAGAATTCTATACCAGGAATTAATTGCAGTTGAGGTGGCACTGAATTGATAATCGAATATGCATCCAATGTGTCATGATCAGTAATTGACAGCATGTCCACGCCCCGTTCAATTGCAAGCTCAATCAATTGGTTTGGAGTTAATACGCCATCCGATATATTTGTATGGCAATGGAGGTCAATATTCATAAACATACTTCATAAAAAGATATAATAATTGTACCAGTAACAACACACACTATAATTGCTTTATGAGCAACAAAATTATCATTGACCCAGTATCACAACTTCAACGCCTTCAGATTGTCGAAACTACCAATAGCTGTGTAAAAAAAGCAGGAGGCATTTTCAACCGTCACTTTTCTTTGTTAACCATCGATTTTGATCTTTGGGGGAAGTGCGCAGGGATGTATCAGGTTAGGGGTAAAAAACCGCGCATTCGCTATAACCCCTGGATATTTGCCAAATACTATGAGGAAAGCCTAACTAATACAGTAACTCATGAGGTTGCTCATTATGTGGTTGATTGTATTTGGGGGATCCGGCATGTAAAGCCCCATGGTAAAGAGTGGCGCGATACTATGCTCGCCATGGGTGTGCAGCCCGTTGTTACTGGAAGTTATGACCTAGAGGGCATTCCAACCCGTCAATATAGACGATATAGCTATAAGTGCGATTGTCGAAATCATGATTTGACTAGTTTACGGCATCGCAAAATAGTCGAAAAGGGCGCTATCTATCGTTGTCAGCTGTGCCATAGTCCTTTAAAACAGTGCGCAGCGCGATGAATAACTCAGAGTGGTACGTTTATATCGTTCGTGCCAGTGATCAAACTCTCTACACCGGNATCACCACCGATCTTGATCGGCGATTAGCTGAGCACCAGTCTGGCAAAGGAGGGGCAAAATACTTCCGTGGCCGAGATGCGCTGGAGATGGTGTTTACAGAGTCTAAACATACCCGCAGTACCGCAAGTAAGAGAGAGGCAGAGATTAAAAAGCTCACCCGACATCAAAAGTTGAGTCTCATTAAAAATAATTAAATGTATAGTTGTATATACAGTNAATTTAAATATCGTATTTAACCTTTTGTGCGCTTTATTGATTTTAACGTATAGTTAAGCGAAATTACGGTTAATTAATCGATTTTACCGTTTTTAGACTAAGTAATTAAAAATCTTTGATTGTATTTACAACGATCGCCTGATATAAATAGTATATACATTTAAAAGATAGAGAAAAAATGACTACTTTAGTCAAGCTGCCACGTTTTTTGTTAATTAAGCAATTCATTGAAAGTCAGATTAATTCTGGTAATTGGTTAGTGGGCGCTCGAGTACCATCAGAAAATGAGCTCGCTATACGTTTTTCNGTAAGTCGAATGACTGCGCGGCGGGCTCTAAAGGAATTAGATGATGAGGGATTACTTACTAGATCACCGGGTTTAGGTTCTTTTGTCGCCAAGCCTAAACCTGCGGCTCCACAGATTAACTTACCTGATGTTATTGAAGCTGCTCAAGCAGCAGGTAGTTATAGCTGTCAAACACTGGAGATTTCAGCGGTCCATGCCGATGGAGATACCGCTGATCTCATGAAGGTAGACGTCGGTGACAACCTATATAAAGGGATGTTTATTCACTTGGTTGAGGGTATTCCCATTCAATTCCAGGAAATCTATGTTAACCCCAAGATGGCGCCTGCATTTCTTAAACAAAATTACGGAAAAGTAGTTCCAGATGCCTATTTAGACTGGATTGCTTCACCGAGCCATACCGAGCTTAAAATAACAGCAATCATGGCAACTGCAAGTCAAAAACGGAAATTGTTGCTCACAGGCGAAGAGCAAGGAGTCTGTATGCAACTGACCATGAGAAAGTGGCTTAATGACGCGGTATTGAGTATCTCAGTAGCTATTAATCCTGCGGAAAGATACAGTCTTAGTTCAGGTGTATAAGCAATAATCGGATAACCAGCTAGGCATACTATGAAGAGAATCGCAGTCTTTGTTGACGTTCAAAATATCTACTACACGGTTAAGGACTCATTCAATTGCCATTTTAACTATCGTGAGCTTTGGCGACAGCTAGGCGAAGATGGTGAAATCTGTATTGCGAATGCTTACGCCATCGATCGCAATGATAGCCAGCAACAAGCATTTCAAAAGGCATTAACTGCTATAGGTTTTGAAGTGAAGCTTAAACCCTACATTCAAAGAAGTGATGGTTCAGCAAAAGGCGACTGGGATGTAGGCATTGCTATCGATATTATGGATGCGGCTTTAGATCCTAAAAATGGGATAGATTTGGTGGTGCTACTGTCTGGTGATGGCGACTTTGATTTGCTGTTAAAGAGGATCGTCCGAAGCGGAAAAATTGAAACTAGGGTATATGGCGCACCAGAGCTAACCGCTAAATCTCTCATTGATGCAGCCACCCAATTTTATCCCATTAATGCCTCGTTATTACTGGGCTACAGAAAGAGTGTGTAAGTACACACTAACAATAATTATGTTATTATTCCGCCTTGTCCAGGTCCTCCCATTCCTCCACCTTGACCTGGAACCACAATCTGAGAAGCCTGCTCTCGGCGCATATTTTCAAGCTCTTTTGCAGCCTCTTCAACTGCGATAGCTGCCTTGCCAGCAAAATCTTCTGCTGCGGCTCCAATCGTGGACCCCTCAAGTGCAAAATTGAGGGGCAGGGCACCCATAGGTGTCATTACTTGGGCTGATCCAAAAAACATTACCTCTCTGTCTTTGTCATCATTCCCATCAGAGTTAACAGGTATCAACTTGCGAATTGCCCCCAATTTTTGATCAGTAAAATTTTCTTCTCGATAAAGGCTGTTTGGATCCATCGCATTATCAGTTTGGTCAGACATAACAAAATTACCTAAGCATTTAAAAACAGCCGCTACCCTAACAGACCTGCAAGAATACTTGAAGAACCAGTATAGATTCTCNGGGATTTAGCCCTCAAAACTTAGTTAAAAGCGGGTGATGGGAGGTGACGCGCAGAAAGACAGCTGACTACAATCATGACAGAGGATGCGAGCAAACAACTAACTAGACCAAAGGTCTGATATATAAACCCAGACATCATGGTTCCTAACAGCCGCCCTCCAGCATTCGCCATATAATAAAAACCTACGTCTAGAGATACACTATCCCGCTCAGCGTATGCCAGAATAAGATAGGAGTGGATACCTGAGTTAATAGCAAAGANAAATGCGAATGGTGCGAGGCATAGAACCACCACCAAGCCTTGATCTTGGAAAAATGTTAGTGCAAGAGCCATTATGAGCGGAACAACTGCAAGCAACATCCCCCATTTAGCCAAAACGTTTCCATCTATAGTCGAAGCATGATGCTTTGCGCGAGACCTATTGGTGATTTTTGGGGTCATCGCTTGAATAGCGCCATAACCAATAATCCAGATGGCCATAAGGCTTCCCACTTGCAAGTAGCTCCAATGCAGCTGGCTCTGTAGATAAACAGGAAGAGCGATAACAAACCAAACATCTCGGGAGCCAAATAAAAATAATCGAGCTAAAGAGAGGCGGTTGATAGCAGAGCTTTTCGATAGTAGTTCGCGAAAGCGAGGTTTAGATTCAGAGTAGTGAATGGTTGAAAACAAAAATAGCCCCACAACAAGGACCACTGCTAACAACGCGATCATTGACATGATGGTGTACCTAAATCCAATCCCAGAGAGAAGGGCACCACCAAGGAAAAACCCTATTCCTTTTAGTGCATTTTTCGATCCAGTAAGAAGAGAGACCCACTTGTAAAGCGGACTATGGGCTTGATCTGGCAGTAAAGCCCTAATGCTGCTTTTTGCACTCAGTTTGTTCAGGTCTTTACCAACACCGGATAATGCTTGGGCGCACATTACATAAAAGACAGTTAGTTGCTGGTTTTCTCTAAGTAACATAGCAATGGCTAATATCTGCAGTACTAACCCCAATTGCAAAGTCGCTATTAACCCGATCCTTGAGGCTATCCATCCACCAATTAAACTAGTAAAAACTCCTGAGAGTTCATATAAGATAAATAAACTCGCAATTTCCATGGGACTGAAACCCAAGTCATGGAAAAANAACAGCACCAGCATACGCAATGCGCCNTCGGTGAGTGTAAACGCCCAGTAGCTGGCGGTAACGAGGCCGTATTGGTGAGCCGCTTTGGATGAGTCCAGCGCCATAACAGACCCTCTAGATAGACAGTGCTACTTTTTCAGCTAGTTCCATCATTCGGTGAACATAGCCCATCTCGTTATCATACCAAATCAAGACTTTTAACTGAGTGCCATTGACCACCATAGTGGACTTCCCATCAACAATACCTGAGCGAGTATCATCGGTGTAATCTACCGACACCAAGGGTAATTCCTCAAACCCTAGTATGCCACTTAGCCTAGTATCGGCAGCCTGTTTAAAAGCCTTGTTAACGCTATCTGCCGTTGTCGATGTTTTTAGTTCGAATACACAATCTGTGAGTGAGGCGTTGGCCAGTGGAACTCTTACGGCAAGTCCATTAATACGACCTTCCAACTCTGGAAATATTCTGGTGATCGCCGCGGCGGAGCCAGTGCTAGTTGGGATTAGAGAAAGGCTACTCGCACGAGCACGCCTCAAGTCAGAATGGTATTCATCAAGTACACTTTGTGTGTTGGTTAAATCATGAATGGTGGTAATAGAAGCATGCTCGATTCCAAATTCGTGTTGAAGTACATCAATGACCGGTGCAAGGCAGTTGGTTGTGCAAGAGGCGGCGCTAACAATTGGCTGATTAGAATAGAGATCATCATTAACACCCATGACAATATTAGGTATTTCATCTTTGACTGGAGCAGAAACGACGACCTTCTTGATACTTTGCTTTAAATAGGTCCCTAGAGACTCTTGGGATTTAAATTTGCCTGTGCAATCTATCACTAGATCTACTTTAGCCGCTGCCCATGCGGGGTTTTCAACACTCTCGCACTGAGAATATCCAATAGCCACACCGTCAATTAAAATGGCAGCTCCGTCAACATCAGCAAGAATCTCTTTATCCCAAGTGCCGTGAATAGAGTCATACTTAGCAAGGTGAGCAGCACCGACTGCGTCGCCAGCAATTTCATTAATATGGACAACTTGAATGATCTCAGAGTGCCATGCAACTCTTAAAGCGATGCGACCAATGCGACCAAAACCATTAATACCTACTCTAATTTTCATGATCAATTCCAGATTAACTTCTTAAAGATTATTACAAAGTAATGCTACAGGATTATGACAACTAATTAGAAAAATCCCATAAAAAAGCCACTTTTCAGTGGCTTTGCGAGTACTTTTTTTCAGGCTTAATTAGTGATTATGCCCGCNGACTCCGTGGACATGACCANGCTCTAACTCTTCTTGGCTAGCTTCTCGAACATCTTCTATAGACACATCAAAGTTCAAATTTTTGCCAGCTAAAGGGTGATTACCATCAACTGTCACTGACTCATCAGTTACAGCTGTTACCGTGACAGGCACACTGTCGCCATTGCCTGTTTGGGCTTCAAACTGCATTCCTACTTCAATCTCATCAACACCTTGGAACGATCCTCTAGGTACTTCTTGAATTAGCTCGGTCTGAACTTCACCATAACCTTCAGCAGCTGATACCGCGACTGTCATCGAGTCACCAATACTTTTGCCTTCAAGGGCATTCTCCAATCCAGGAATGATGTTTCCTGCACCATGCAAATACGCCAAGGGCTCTTTGCCTGCTGAACTATCCAGCTGTTGGCCTTCATCATCAGTTAAAGTGTAATGAAAGCTTACCGCGCTGTTTTCTTTAATGGTCATGNNCTAANTCCNGTTATTTAAAAAACCGCATTATGCGTTATTCGCGNAAGAATATCGAATTTTCAGCTAAGAATTAGTCGTTAATTTTCAGTAGGTCGTATAACATTCGACGGAGTTTGAGTGCTGTCATATTTCTGTAATATAGGTATATTTTAATACGGTATCGTATATGAATGATCAGGTAACAATTATGCCTCGGCACACTATTTTAGTAGTTGATGACGAAACTTCGATTCGGGAGATGCTAGTGATTTCATTAGAGTCTGCTGGCTACAATGTGCTTCAGGCTGAAAATGCAAAAACCGCTCATTCCTTGGTTCTAGATAAACACCCAGATCTGATTTTGCTGGACTGGATGATGCCTGTTACCACCGGTCTTGAACTACTAAGGCGGCTCAAGCGAGATGAGATGACCGATCATATCCCAGTTATTATGTTGACTGCCAAAGCGGAGGAGTCGAGCAAGATTTCAGGGCTTGATTCTGGCGCTGATGACTATATAGCGAAGCCGTTTTCCCCGAGAGAACTATTATCAAGGGTCAAGGCCATTTTGCGGCGTGTGAGCAGGGAGGAGCTTAAAGACACAATTGTTGTGGGGGATTTAGAGTTTGATCCCTTGGAACACAGAATTAGTATTGCTGGCAACTTAATTAACCTTGCTCCTACTGAATTCAGATTACTCCAATTTTTTCTCACTCATCAAGAAAGAGTTTATTCTCGGGATCAAATTCTTGATTATGTATGGGGCAAAAACGTTTATTTAGATGAAAGAACTGTAGATGTGCACATAAGGAGATTGCGCAAGGCAATTTCAGTTGCAGGGCATGATGACTATGTGCAGACTGTGCGCGGAGCAGGGTATAGATTTTCTACCCAGCTACAAAAAGCTTAATAACTGATGTAAGGAAATTGTTCGTTGCGACCGGGAATGCGAGTGGAGATATGGCGAGTAGCCCGAGTTGGTTTATTCGCAGGCCTGTTTGGTTGGGGTTTAGGCTTTTTCTTTGAACTCATGTTCCTCGGCATCACGCTTTATCTTCTATGGGCATTACGAATTGTTTCCCATATCTTCCGTTGGATTGATAAGGGTATGCGCGGCATACCTCCAGAGGCCGATGGTGTATTGGGGGAAATCACCGATACCTTAAATCGTCAACGTCGTCGACATCGCCGTACCCAAGACAAAATGCGAGCGACTATTAATCGAGTGACTCGGGTTACTGAAGCCTTAGACGAAGGAATCTTAGTGTTGCGCAGTGATCGCACCTTGGATTGGTGGAATAGCTCTGCTAAACGTCTTTTGGCCCTGCGTTCTGGCGATCGAGGTACGTCAGTGATGAACTTAATTCGTGAGCCTGATTTTGTTAAATATATTAATCAGAAGAATTTTTCGGATTCGATCAAAATGATGTCCAATATCCAAGATGATGTTCTCTTGGAGTTCACAGCATCTCATTTTGGCCAAGGTGAAGTTGTATTGGTAATCAATGATGTCAGCCGACTGGATAAACTTGAAAGACTGAGAACTGAGTTTGTGGGTAATGTGTCCCATGAGTTGCGTACGCCACTCACTGTAATACGAGGTTACTTAGAGACGCTTCAAGATATACCAAAAAATACGGCTATGGAGAATAAAGCCTACTACCAGATGTCTGAGCAGGTCACTCGTATGCAGGCCCTGGCCGATGACTTAATTTTATTGTCTCGACTTGAGGAAGAGGTAGGTAATTCGGTGCTAGAAGAATTTGATCTAGCTGATCTACTTAAGACCATTGTGATTGAAGCCGAAGCTATTAGTGAAGGGCAACACATTATAAGCTTTGATGCTATCTCTACTCCGGTGCGCGCTAACCAGAAAGATATTCGAGGAGCATTGGGCAATATTATTTTCAATGCAGTAAAGCACAATCCAACAGGTGCAAANATAGAGATTAAAATTGAAGCAAAGGAGAGTGGCTTCTTCGTAACCATTGCAGATGACGGTATAGGTATCGATCCGCTGGAAATTCCAAGGCTCACCGAGCGTTTCTATCGAGGAGATAATAGTCGTAATTCACAGACTGGTGGAAGCGGCTTAGGGCTAGCAATTGCGAAGCACGCTCTGACTCAGGCAGGCGGTAGCCTTACTATCACTAGTCGTTTAGGAAAGGGTTCAAAATTCGAGTGTTGGCTGCCTACTCATAAAGATTAGACAGCCTAGGTAGGTATTAATCAGGTCGAACTCTAGGAGCACTTTTATTAGCAAAAGCCTCTAATCGCTCATTTGACGCTGGCTGTGTATTAACGATACCAGCAACAACAGACTCTGCATAAGCTGCGTCCATCGCCGACATACTCTGCATATGGCTGATAGCTGAACAGATAGCAAAATTAGATAAGACTGGATTTTCCGCCGCTGTGCGCGCAATCTCCATAGCCTTGTCTTCGCTTGAGCCCTCCACCAAATATTGGCACAGGCCAACTTGAAACGCTTCTTCTTGCTTGTATACGCGACCGGTCAGCATCATATCGATCATGCGGGCTTTTCCCACAAGGTCAGCAACGCGTATGGTTGCACCTCCACCAGTAAACAATCCACGTTGGCCCTCAGGCAGAGCAAAATAAGTGCTTTGATCGGCAACGCGCACATGCGCAGCCGAGGCCAGTTCAAGGCCGCCACCGACAACGGCACCT
>NYWV01000050.1 GCA_002685195.1 Porticoccaceae bacterium | reverse complement strand
CTCTGTAGATGCACCAGGATTTGTATATTCCTCAAAAGTTCCTGCTTCGCCTGTATTGGTTCGGGTCGTTGGATTATTAGCTCCAGCCGCACTAGTGATATATAGATAGGGAAAATTTACACTGCCATCTTCTTGAGCAATGGCAGGCAGAGAAGCAAGAGAGATTGCAGAAGCCAGCAGCCCCAGGGAGAGACGACGCAGCATGGAGCGTTGGTTAGAGCCGTAACGATGCCTTGCTTGTACTGCTGCTGCACGCTGCAGAAGCCAGTTTCTGTTTTGCTTCTATTCAGTAGGCAATGAAAAGCCCCGCTCGTGGCGGGGCGCTTTGGTGTGAGTTGCCTGCCGGGGGTTACATCAAAAACCACACGACCTGCCTTGCTTTTCCCTGATGGATTTTGCATGGCTTTCAGTTGATTGAATGAACTTCAGGCTCCCGGCAGAATGGTCAAGAAATCACCTCGCCTTGAGTAGTTAGATCTGCTGCATCGGTGTTATAAATTTTAGCAATGAGATCAGAATTATTGTAAATATATGCATGTCCATCAGACCTACCTGCCACTCTGACGTTGTCGAGACCATCGATGGCTCTGATTTCGATCTTGTCTTCGCCATCATGGAAATCCATGATGTGGTCATAACCCATTCCGGTACTAAGACGGAACGTATCAGCTCCTATGCCTCCACGAACCACGTCATAGCCTTCTCCACCAATTAATAGGTCGTTATTCCCATCACCGTAGATGTAATCATTACCTGTACCTCCTGAGAGAACGTCATTGCCACCTTTGCCTCGTAGCGTATCGTTGCCTCCCATCCCTTGAACATAATCATTGTTTCTGCCAGTCGAGATCTGGTTGGCACCTTCAGTGCCTGTAATATTCATAGTGGCGTTCGAATGTATTGCAAAAAAGTCTTCAATTCCATCTACCTGCATGTAGTTTTTTGTTCTATCTGCAACCTCAAGGAAGCTCCCTGTTTTCATATTGAAGCTGTAGGAATCGGCGTCAACTGGAGTGTCATGTTGGATACTTAAAAGGTCTGTCTGCTGAGTCATGCTGTAGTTGCGATTGAGACCATCATTTCTACGAATGTCATCAGCATCGTATGCAGGATTTCTGTCACCGAATATGCGTTGCATGAAAAGTGAGAATTTCACCTGTTTCAGAGAGTGTGAGTAAGCCATTGTTTTGAGTGAGATGTAAGTGATGTCTTCGGGGTGTCCCCCTCCGATGAACACACCATCTCTCGAATTAATTGCTGAGGTGATGACCTGGATCAAGTAGTTCTGTGATCTTGGTCACAGGTGCTTTTTGACTTCAGAAAATGATTATTTAGTGAGGAGCTGAGCAGCGTTGCCAACCGATCTTCTGCAGGTTGATCCACATCTCAATGCCTAGATGCCTGAGCATCCGCTGCTGCCTGAGGGTTTCCCCAGCCGTGCTGACAAGCGTTAGTAGCTCACCAAAACGAACTGAGCATGTTGCGTTGGCGCGTCGGGCTTGATCTGGAGGAGCATCCCTTCTTGCCGATTGACCAGCCAGTCCTTAGCCTTGAGCTTCTCCTTGTATCGGGCGTGATCAGGCTGCTGTTGCCACATCAGTGCAGTTTGGCGAGATTGCCTATTGGGGTGAGCCCCACTTACTTGAAAGGATGAGTGATATTGCCCTTTTGGATTAGCCCTGTTCTTTCAGCTCTTCGTCTTCTAAACACGCCATATTGTCCAAGCAAACATTGCCACCCAGGTGACCTGCAGCAGCTACTTCTCGTTAAAGCACATCTATACCGAGCATGAGGCACACCACATAGCCCTCAGCACAAGCTGAAGTTATCTAGATCGACTCCAGAGATGACAGATCAACCACTTGATGGGCAAAGAAGAAAGAGGAGTGAGCACGCAATAACCTGCTGGCAACGGCCAGTGGTGGATGAACGCGGAACAGAGACTGAAGCAACTTCAGGCCACACACGAACACGCGTTCATCGAGTGCGCACGGAGAGTGAATCAAAGAACCGAATGGGATCTGAACGTTGAGTGCGTAATCATCGATGCAAGGAAAAGTCCATCGATAGCAACCGTCAATGGAGTGGGAACACTCGGCTCTCTGGTCTCCGTCTCTAACGCGATAGACACTCCGGAACTCAGGAAGTGGCTCGAGATCGCAGCTGAGAAAGGTGCTGAGGCGGCATTCGCTGAGATGTTCAACGATGAGGACAAGGAAGCCGGCGAGCGATTTGCCTTGGCCTACGACGAGTTGAGGAAGGAGCGGAAAGAGGGCCGTAAAGGCTTGTGGTCAGCCACTGATTTATCTAAGTTCGTCCTCAAGACACGTGATTGCTTCCCTGAGTCCATTGGCGCGGTGGCGATCCTTCCCGGTGAAGGCACGGCCTCGCACGGGCTCTTGACTTTTGAGTCTTCCGTTAGCTCCCTACTTAGTTAGTTACTCAGCGCCATGGCCAAAAGGACTGTTTTGCAGGTTGAAAAGATATGAGTTGCTTCAGTCTGATTGCGTAGGTATTGACTTCTGTTCGGAGGCTGAAATCTGGTAGGACAATTCTGCGCATGATTCTGCGCACATAATTTGTATTATTTAAGTGTCATCCCAGTGCTGGCAATGAGTCTTGGGCTGTCAAATTCCTGCATGGCATGCAGGGGGTCAGCGGTTCGAATCCGCTTGGCTCCACTCAGTATTNCCCAGTCTTTGACTGGGTTTTTTTATATCTTGCAATTTTTTGTTNAACCACGTGCAATCGANAGNTCTGGCATCTTTTAGCNATTNCAATCTAAGAAGGTCGAACTNATTNGTTTCGTTAGTATCTTTTTGACTTGATATTGATGATGTCGTATTCGTAGTCATCACTGCAGAGGAAATCTAAATGCGCNTCCGATCCTGAGCTGCGAACGGGTACTTTCCATTCCTTCTTGCCGATTGGTCTGAGCACTTTTCTTTTGCAGTCGACTTCGTATTCATAAACTGGAGAATATCTTTCTTCCCTTGANGTTGGGTGTAGCGATGTGCTGCTGTAGTGAATAATGTCTTCATTGATTGTATTGAGTTTTATCCAACTACAAAACCAATGGCAATCGATTAGGCACCACCCTTCCCAGCATGTTTTCTCTGTATCAGCAAATCGCACGTCTACGGCAAGCGCTGGTGCAGCAATGAAGCTTAAGAATGCTAGGCCAATCAGGATTGATCGCAATGGTCTTTTGCGTCTAGATTCAATTCTATATTGCGCGCGATGCAGGTGAGGCACTAAGAAAGGATAAGAAACTTTCTGGGGATCTGATTGATGTTGACGTCAAATCCAACTCTGTTGGGGCAAGCTTAGGTCTTCATTAATTAATGTTATTGCTGCATTTTTCATAGAGTTAATCGTGAATCATCTACTCTTTAAGAATTAGAAGGCAATTTTTTATTTGCCAGTTGCTGTTTATGTCTTTCATGTGAAATAGATTTTATTGGTTTGCCTCAGCGCCAAAAGTATCAGCGTCAATCTTTTCGCAGGTCCCATCGGCTACGACATCCATTGTGATATTTCCTTGTCTGATATTTTTCTCAGTTGAGTAATCGCCAACTGGATTAATGTGCATTAACACTGTTTCCTTTCTTGTTGTTTTCCCCTGCCCAAGTTTCCATGAACCAGACAGCACCCCGTCAATTATTTCTGCATTAAACCACTGGCCTCCTCTTGACATGACCATCCTTCTNTCTTTGTCAATGACATAAGTTTTGCTGTGCCGCCCCTTGTTTTCTTGAATAACATCTGAAGTGTTTAGATTGATNGCTTTTGATGCAAATTCGCCTTGGCATTTTAAGAACATTAAATTATCAGCTAAGGCAGGAGTGTTGCTAAGAAAGAGAGCGCCAAGGAGCGACAAGAATTTCATGGCGTCTTGGGTTTAATACTGCCAATATAGTCATATGCAAATCTCTGNCAGANGTANCAAGCCTTTNCTGATTCANAAGGNNATTNNAAAANTGNTATNGATCGAATAGATCTNNTCNTGTANNTCTAGANTCTTCTTCNNAGNTTTGATCCGTAGAGATTGAATACTTCTTGGCTATGTAATCCAGCAAGCTTTTGCTGAGACCGATTCGATCTTCAAGAGATGTCACGCCATGCGCGAAANNGAGGTTCTGGCTCGAGGGAGTTGAAGAGATGAGATCAATCAGTAGATAGCCTGCCTTTTCTTGTGCTGTTGCTACCAAGTTGAGGCGTCGGTTGGTTTCGGTGGAACAATCAGAGAAAAGCGCACTNGTAAAGATTGCCTTGCTGGCCTTTGGTTGGCCATTGGCGCTCAATCATTTTTATGAGGGCAACGCCGGAACTGGTTTGATTGCCGTCATCGGAACCTGGATCGCCTGGGCTTCGATTTTTGGAATTGTTGTATGGATTTTCCCTTACTTCAACGCTGTTTTTAGAGCCTTGAGAGAGTTCGAGGGAAAGTCAGCTCAGTTTGAGGAAAGGCCTTCTCTAGACCCCAAACGTCGTTGATTGCGGTGTTGCCCCCAGTTTCAGCAGAAGGGTTTCGCCCTCTNGATGCATTGCTCTCCACAACGTTCCGTTGAAGTTCTGAAGACAACAGCAGATGAATNCATCCAGATCTCCCTATTNGTAGGTAGGGATGGCTTCAAGTTTCATTAATCTGATGTTCTAGTTCCAAAGTCCAATGGGGACGTTGTGTTCAAGTGATCGACGTCTGATCCAGCGATTGTGCTATCAATGGATCACGCCAAAGTGCCCGATAAAGAGCCCACTGCGCGAGAACAGATAACCTTTTTTTCAATGAANCNAAAAACANNGCCNANNGAGCGGNGCNNCNNAGCTTCGAGACCAAACGTGTCNNNNACAACCAAANAGCNANCANAATTAATCACTTGGGAAGAACTGATTGGCAAGCGCTAGATGTGGTGTCCTGAGTTGCATTCATGGTCTACATATGGTGTTGCTCCCTATGGGTGACCTTGCGGGATCTTTTACCGGTATGTCACACCAGTAAAAGTATCCACCTGCTTCGGCTGATCCTGAACAGGAAATCTGAGTCAGGCTGTTCAGTCTGTAGAGGCAGCAGCTTGAACACCAGGCCACATCGCCGCGAACTCAGCGTCAGAAACAACAGGTGTTACTTCGAACTCGATGCCAAAGCCCTTGATCCAAGGCGCGAGATGGGCCCACACCTTGCCGATGTTGCTTGCAACAGCAATCGCCATACCTGTTCCACCGATGGGCTCACAGACTCGATATTTGAGTTCAAAGCCATCGAAGCAATCTCCAGGGCCGCCAGCGTTGATGTATTCAGCGAATGGGGTGCAGGCATCCCAAGATCCCTCAACGGTTGGGAAATTCCAGTTGATTAAGTAGTGCTGCATTGTGTCTAGCCAAACCTTTTTTATACCAGCGGTTGCTAATCGTGACTGTTGCCGATCAGACAGAGTTGCTTGATAACTGAGTGCTCGACAGTCAGATGAGCAGATTCGAGGAGTACTATTTTGTGATTAAAGCCAAATGACTGATGAAACAGGTTCGTATCTGTCTTTCATTTGTTGCTTTGTTGATGTGGACGGGAATGATGTTTCCCTCCTCCCTTGTCGCGAACGACTTCGGATCAAAAACCAAAGCAGAGGCACTAAGGAAAGCCGCAGACCTTGGTTGTCTGGGTGCTTACGAATGGGAGGGGGTCTGGATGCCTTGTGCAGAGGACAACGAAGGGCCTGATGACGATCACAGCGGCCATGACCACTCTCATGACCATGATCATTAACAAGGCTCAGCGTGGTTTCTTTCCTTGGGATGGGGAGGATTGGTTGGCTCAGAACGTCTGACGAGTGGTTGTGTCTGAATCCAAAACCCCACACTTAAACTGAAAACTCCAGGTCACTTACCTTTGAGCGAATCCCCAAATCGTGCTGAAACAGCAGAGGTCTTTGCCTATTTAGTCACGCTGGCTTACGGCGAAAAGGATGCTCCAACGCTTGCTCAGGTCGTGTTTTTGAGTGGTGTAGAGGCTGAAGACACGAGGTCGGTCGCCAAGGCTCTGCTGGAGAATGCCAAACACACAGCACCACACACTCCGAGGTTCGACTGGTCAACGCTCAAGGTGCAAGGAAGCCAAACCTTGAACGACAGAGAGCTGATGGCGTTGGTGGACGCGGCAGCACAAGGTCAGGTGGGAGTCGGTCGAGTGTCCAGGTTGAAACTCTCCGTTGATTGATGATCACCGCTAACTACTAGTCTTTGCCATAAAAAATTTGAGCTGTGGTGTTGCTCTAACCAGCCTGATCACCACCAACTCCCATTCCAAACTTCATGGATAAAAGAAGAGTTTATGGATCACCCCAACGCGTCATTGGGTCACTTACCAATCATTGTTTCCCTTACTTTAGCTGTTGCTTTCATTTCGGTTTGTGGATTGTTTGGACAGAAAGCCTGGAGCCATCAGACATTGCTAACCAAAAACTTTGAAGCTTGTATGGAAGCTGCTCCCTTTAAACATCCTTTGGGCGATGCAAAGGCTGAGGCGGCAGTGACGCCAGAATTACTGCCTACATACTTTGAAGAGTTTGATCAGATTTTTCGAGACACGGGGCTTCCACCCATTTGGAATGGCAACACACTTGTGCCATGGACGGTGTTCCATCAAGAATCTATTTTGGTTGCAAAGCAGTGCCACGAACAACTTGGGATCGTGCGACCTCAGAATGAGTTGAGGGGGCCATACGCCAAACCCGTCTGGGACCCTAGCTCAGAGATTTGGCAAAGGAATTAATCGACTTTGATAGCTGTCCTCCTGAATGACCTTCCACCTGCAGCGCGAATTTGTTGAGGCTCTTCCCGATCAGCAAAAGGTTGAGTTGTTCAGCATTGTTTGCGGATACTTAGAAGACAGTGGTGAGTACCTTGATCGCTTCAATCGCGCAGCTCGATGGAGCAGAGAAATCGTTCTTGAGTACATCAACACCCAGTTTTGGCAGGACTTCTCCGCTGCTGCTACCGCTGATATCAAGAGTGGAGGAGATAGGGAACGCCTTTTTCAATTTGTTGTGCTGCCTCAATGTCGTCATTTGCTGCCTGAATCAGCAGATCAACCGCATATGGAAGAAACAGGCCAGGTCACTCGGCATACAGGTCATCTTGTGACGTGTCTTGTCGTACCAAAGTTCTGGAGCCTCGCNCTCCCAGACGAGTGGAAAAAAGAATGGTTCNTATCTTTTTATGAGTTGGAAGAGGAATGGATTGTTGGTGGGTTTTCNGGGATTGGAGTTGATGGTTAAGGTGTATCTACTGCAAAGANATTTAATNGTAAGAGTGAGTTGGCTCTCGNAGTAAATCGNATTTTGTNTNAACGTTTTAGGAGNNCAATNAAANCAAAGTTGNTGTTCTCTGATATNAATTTAAAGAGAAGGCAACCATTTAATATTAATATTGGATTCGTTATAGCGACAATTTCTGATTTTGAGTTGTGCTCTCACTCAATGCATCCGCCCGAGCTGGGTGATGATCTCTGAATTCAACGGTTCTTCATTCGATGGCCACCATTGCGTTGCTCGGCACCGGTTTGCTCGGTGAGGCGATTGGTCGCCGTTTGCTGGAGCAGGGGGTGAGGTTGAAGGTCTGGAACCGCAGTGCAGATAAATGTGCGCCGCTCCTAGAGCAAGGGGCTGTATTGATCGACAACCTCGATGGAGCAGCCAAGGACTGTCAAGCGGTGATCACTGTGCTGCGTGACGGGCCCGTCAGTGCAGAGGTGATTGCTGAGCTGGGTGCATTCGATTCCGTTTGCTGCCTGCCAATGGGCACAATGGGCATCAGCGAATCGCGGCAACTGGAGCTGCAGGTGCGAGCGCAGCGTGGTTCTTACTTGGAAGCCCCAGTATTGGGCAGTAAACCAGAGGCGCTGAAAGGCACGTTGTTGGTGATGGCGGGAGGCGATGCTGAAGTGTTTGAACAGCAGTTGCCGCTGCTTCGCTTGCTGTCTGTTGATCCGAAGTGGATGGGGCCTACCGGTAGTGCTGCCGCTAGCAAGCTGGCTCTGAACCAGCTCATTGCCAGCCTCACCCACGGCTATTCCCTGGCGTTGCGATTGGTTCAGGCCTCAGGTTTAGATGTTGAGCGTTTTATGGAGGTGNTGCGTCCTTCCGCTCTCTACGCNCCCACTGTTGATAAGAAGCTTGAGCGGATGCTGTCCCATGACTTCACTAATCCCAACTTCAGTACGGCGCTGATGCGCAAAGATTTGCAGCTGTTTGTGCGTGAGGCGGGCTTGGCTGGACTGAATGCTGGGGCCCTCACGGGCTTNGTGGAGCTCCTGACTCAGGCGGAAGGCACTNCCTTNGATGCAGCGGATTATTCAGCGTTGCATGCCTTGACGGCAGGGTCAGGGGAGGAGCAGCCATTTAAGTGATCTTGATTGGTCAACGTCAGCTGCCTTGATGGTGGCTTGCACGTTGCTTGAAGCCCTAGGAGTGTTGAAAGGGCTGAAGCAGCGTGGCATCAATTTCTGCCTCTGGATTGAGCTTNAAAACCATCCATAAAAGCATTGCTGAACATGCCTTGTTATCAGCGCCATAGTCGTATTTCCAGTCTTTCACCATGCCGATGAGCTCATGTTGAGCATTGGTGATGAACTCGTCAGTCCATTCCTGCATGGCGAAAGGGTTCAGGTGTTCCATAGTTTTACAGACACCCAGGAGCACTGAGATCGCCTTGTTCTCACTCCAGGAAGGGATATTGCGACTTCGCAACGGTGAACCGTTCATGCGCTATTCGTATTTATGTTGTGTGGTCTTCTTCTTCCTGTAGTAACTGTGCTACTCCATTTCCAAATGACCAGTCTTCCCGTTGTGTTGGACTGATACTGATAAATAAATCTTCTTTTTGAATGCCTTGTTTTTCTAGTTCTTCAGCGAGCAGGCGGAATAACTCAACCTTTGACTCTTTGCTTCTTGGGGAAGACGTGATCTGAAGCAATAGGGGTGGATGCTCAGACCGGTTAATCCCCCACATGGTGCGACTGATACGCATTCGTGATTTTGCGCGTTCGTTAATGATATAAAAACCACCATTTTCAGGGATGTTCCATGCTTTCACAAAGCATGTGTGAATTGTATCTTGTAGTTGATCGATAGCAAAATCTGTCATCCCTTCCGTAATGTTAATCGTGATGAGTGGCATCCTTTGCTTCTAATCATTTGTTTCTTCAGTATTATACAGTTCTTGTTGGATAGTTTTTCGCAAATTCAGGATGCATCTCGGTTGATTGAGAAGAGGGGAGCGAGTTCTTTGTTGATTCTATGGCGTTTGCGATGAGCGAATGTATCGAGCTCGAAGTGCCAGGGTTGTTTTAGTCTATGGAGCGCTTACAGCTGGGGCATTGATGGAATCTAGAGACAGTATTCGGGCCGTTTTTGCTGATCCGCAGCTTGAGGGGATGGAGGATCTTTATCAAGCGATTGGAGCGATGCTGAAAGACGGTGTTGGCTTTGAACGAGCGTATGAGTTGGTTTTGCAATCTGGTGCTAACTCCTCCATGACCTGGGTCAGGTTTTGTGTTCAATCAGCGAATCGATTCGATGATCCACCGGAAGAGACAGAGTTTCTTGCCGTCTTGGAGGAATTTTGTAAGCAGCATGTCGGGATCTAACTCACTTGATTGATCGTAGAAATAACTGCAAAAGTTTGACTTTAACCATCAGTCGCTCACGCTTGAAAAGAAGAATCAATGAATCAAAACTCTTACGATTTAAGCCGTTGACTAATATATTGTTGAATTGAAATTNTGATGCNTCTAAGTTCACTGGAATGAAATCAATCATTCCTTCTCANTCTTCTTCTTCCACTTTTGGAGTCTCTGCCGTCCATGCACGTTCAAGCGCGTTGACATTTGCATTCCTTTCGGGGGTTTCAACGATGACGTTGACGTTGCGCTTGGCAAGAATCAACCGCACAAGAGACACCAAAAACCAATACGCGGTCGCAAACAAAACAGTGAAGTAAACGAAACGCATTCTCTCTCCGTCAAACCAAGCACGATGCTAAGGGCAGTGCGTGGGACGTTGCGGCTTGACCAACGTGCTGCTGACGAGTTTGATAGAACACTTTGTGATGACAGCAATGCAGGACGCTGCCCTTAAGGCGTTGATCTCTGATTTGGGAGAAGGGATCGTGATTGACCCAGAGCTGCTCGAGGGTTGCTCAGTGGCTGCCCATGATCTTGACGATATGGATGCAGTGCAAGCTGCTGAGGTGGCAGCACATGTGTTTCTCACGTTGTTTGAAACCAAGGTTTCTGAGCAGTCTGGAGAGAGTGCAGAACCCGAAGAAGGGGAATGGTCTGGCTTTGTGAATGGGTTTCGCTTTGTTATTGAAAGAGATGGNGATGGTGACCTTGTTGTCGATTTCAGTGAAGGCTCATCGTCGAGTGGTTTATGACAGCTAGAGCATCAAGGTCGTTGCATGCGGATTGAGAAGGTTGAGCAGGTTGCTGCGTTGATCATTACGGCTGGCCTTGTGTTCGGAAATTTTGTGTTGTTCACGCCCTGGAGAACGGATCAGGATCCTCGCAACCGGCAAGCCCCATCACCTCAGTCGAAGCTCGTTCAAGCTAATTTTCATGGGTGATTGGCATCGCACTTTGCAGTTGCNACCAGGGTTNNTTGTGATTATGCGTTAGACGCTTTATGCTCAAATTCCACGGAGTATGAATTTTGGGAGATTACACAGTTGCCATTCTTGCGACTATTGGGCTTGTGATTGTTTTTACTGTTCCCGTTGTGTGGCAGTTTTTGCAACCTAATGATGATGATTTCGGTGATATCAGCAAAAAGCCTAAGCAGTAATCATTCCTCCTNCTCAGTGAGCCTTGATGGAAACAAACCTAAAGAGCTTTGTTGAAACTTTTCGCTAATATGTTCTTGTTTCGTTGTTTTTAGTCTGCATCATTTTTCCCCGATCTCTCTTCATCTGTTAGATATTCTATGATGATTGGAGATTCTTTGCCGGCTTCCAAGGCTTCAATATCTCGTTCGATGTTTTGAATAAACAATTGATTGCCNTTNNCTTTNGCAATCTTCAGTACTTTTTTTAATCCCTNTAGTAGTTGCTCGTTGTCATTCATGGAGTGGTTGCGGCGGTTGCNAAGGGGTGTTGATCGGTGGGCATTAGANCCTCGANTATCACAGTCTTAAACCTTGGATGCCTTTGCTGCTTTGGCAATGCGCCTTTACACCGATGCCAGTNCGTGAAAGNTGNCACAAACTAGAGATAGCGAGATCGGAGCTGCCTTGACAGACGACACTCCACCTGAGTCCTCAGCACAAGCATCTTGACGGTACGCCTCCCTTTAAAAGGGGTGTAGCTGGCACGCATCGTGAGTTTGGTTGCCGTTTCCATCGGGAAAGCATCCTGCTTGNAATTTACAAATTTGGAGAATCTTCATGACCAAAGCTGCGATTTCCGGTTCCCAGGCTCAGGCTTCACTGATGCCTGTTGGCGGTTCCTCTGAATGCCGTTCGCGAAATGATCGCCAGACCTATTTTTCAATGACCAGGAGCCTGGTCCAAGCTCAGTTCAAGTTGGATGATCGAGAGTTGTCACGNCGTCTTTGGCAGGAGGTTGCCGACCGTGATCTTGAAGTGGGCCGGATCATCAANTTGATGTATGGATGTTGGTTCCACCAAGATGAGGAGGAGATGATTGAAGTTGATCATCGCCATCTTTCGTTATTCGTTGACTAGCTTGATCTCCTCTTCCTTGACGCGATAGCGTGGCCTCCNTTTTTAGGGCGTGATGGCTTCTCAGCATGCTCCTTTTTTGTTATCGCTAAGAAGTTTTCTNATTNAGATCGCGATTTATTGGTTTGCAGAGTTAGTTGNTTGTCAGATTGATTCCTCGAGGATCATCNGTAAGTTTATTGGTAAAGGATTTTTGCCTTGTCTCTTTGGCTTTGCAATAATGGATTTTCTTGTATTGCCTTGGTTGCGCAGAGCTATGAAGCGTCAGCGACATAAATTTGATCCAAAAAGTGATTGATTGCGAGGTAAGTTCTATTCCTTCGAGGTGAATCGAAGTGTTTGTTTGTTGTACACCTGTGCTCTTATTCTGGAGAATTGAAATGGGTTAGCGACTCGAATCAGCTATCCGAAGGGCCTGGGCGATGTCCAATCCCTTTAAGCCAACTTTTGATGATGATGAGATTGTGTGGCNGCNTAGCGCCGCCCAGCACTATGGGCTTCGCTTACNGAACGGAAGTTGCCGACGTGGTCGTAATGCACTCCATTGGTNGTTGCAGACACTGAATACAAACTTGATGTCACTTTCTGTACGCACCAGTGCATGAAACACGATGGTGCTTTTTCGAGAGAATTCATTTCCATCGCGCCGTTGAATGTGTTGAAAGTAAGATAGTATTTAGGNCTTGAAGCCGCTCCTTCATGAAAGTCAATTTGGCTTAATTTTTTCTTTATTATTGAGGGATGTCGGCATTTTGGTTTCCTCGCTTATCTGCTGACTCCCCTTTTCTTCTCTCTTCCATGGCTGCTCNCTTGGCGTTACTGAGGCTTTCCCCCTATGGCTCTTGATCAACTCAGGGCGTTTCTCGTCAAGATGCAAGACGACGAAGATTTGAAATCCACCGTTCTCGCCGCGTCAACAGCGGATGATGTGGCAAAAATTGCTGCCAAATTGGGCTTTGAGTTTTCTGGAGATGAGTTGCTACGCCAATCGGGCAAAAAGGTTGGACGCGTGACCGTCTCTAAGCAGGAAACACCCGGTGAGTATAATTAATTTTATATTANTCGTTTGATTGTTTTNAATTTGTTTTTNCTCTTTGTNTTGTAGATATCTANGATNNCTNNNTTTAGTCTATCGCNTCNCCGTCGATGTTAATTTCNAATTCAATTCCAAAGCGATGAGCTGTGGCTCTAAATCGTTTAGCCAGTTCTATAAATAGTTTTTTCACTAACTCGTCGTCAAATTCGTAAATCTCTANATTTGCAGTCTTAGCCATTGNTTGAAGGTCTTCTATCAGCTTCTCTACTCTTGTTGAAAAAACCTTNCCAAACCGAGCTCTTTTTTCCGTAGATGAATTGAAATCTGGCATATCTGTCATNGTTTGTTTCCTTTGNCCATTGGTGCTCTACAACTATTTTTGCATGCTTTCTGATGATGTGCGTTGGTGTGTGGCCTAACCTCTCACCTTCAGAATCTGTTCGCTAGCCCTGAGTTGCTTAAATAGTGCCGACAGATCATTGACCAGGTCAGATCGACGCTAGAAAATATTATCAGTCAAGTCTATGAGCGGAAATGATGAGGTCTTCAATCNCTTCTGAATGCAANTTTATGAATATGCTGCTACGGCTAAACTATTTTGAAGTTTCCATATGCTTGATTAAATCAATACATTTGCAGCTGTAAGCCCACTCATTGTCATACCANGCAACGAGTTTCATGAATCGATCATTAAGAGCCATCCCNGCACCNGCATCAAAGACAGATGTGGCACTGTCGCCAAGTAGGTCGTTCGAGACAACTTGGTCGTTGGTGTAGCCGAGAATTCCCTTTAATTCTCCTTCTGCAGCTGCTTTCATAGCAGCTTTAACCTCCTCGTAACTCGTTGATTTTTCCAAATTGACGGTGAGATCAACCACTGATACGTCAGGTGTTGGCACCCTGAATGCCATGCCAGTGAGTTTTCCATTTAATTCAGGAATCACTCGCCCAACAGCTTTTGCCGCTCCTGTTGAACTGGGAATAATGCTTTGGCCGGCTCCTCGTCCTCCCCTCCAATCCTTGAGTGATGGACTGTCGACTGGCTTTTGAGTTGCTGTTGTTGCGTGGACTGTGGTCATTAATCCACTCACGATTCCGAAATTATCGTTCACTACTTTTGCAAGTGGGGCAAGGCAATTTGTTGTGCAGCTTGCGTTCGAGACAATGTCTTGTCCTTGATAGTTTTTGTGATTGACGCCCATCACAAACATGGGAGTTTCATCTTTTGATGGTGCGCTCATTACGACTCGTTTTGCTCCAGCCTCGATATGCGCTCTCGCTTTATCGTCTGTAAGGAAA
>NYWV01000049.1 GCA_002685195.1 Porticoccaceae bacterium | reverse complement strand
ATAATCGATGCATAGGTAGAAGGTCGGCCAATGCCACGCTTCTCTAACTCTTTGACCAAGGCAGCTTCGGAATAGCGAGCTGTAGGCTTGGTGAAATGTTGCTGGGGAATGAGTGCCAACATCGACATTTCGTCGTCTTTTTTCAGATCTGGAAGTTCAATGTCATCATCGCTTTTACGATTGAGCGGCATAACCGCCAAGTAACCATCAAAGCGAGTCACCCTGCCTTTAGTCGTGAGCTCATAGCCATCTGCACCGACAGTGATTGTGGTAGATGTAAATTCAGCATTCGTCATCTGACAGGCAACAAATTGCTGCCAGATTAATTGATAAAGTCTTCGGGCATCAACTTCCATATCGCCAAGGCTTCCCGGTGATATATCAATATTTGAAGGACGTATTGCTTCGTGGGCATCTTGAGCACCAGATTTGCTACTNTAGGTAATCGCTGCTTCTGGCAGGTATTTATCACCATGACGCAACTGAATATATTCTCGACAAGCGGCAACAGCATCAGCACTCAAATTAGTTGAATCAGTCCGCATGTAGGTAATGTANCCTGCCTCATAAAGACGCTGGGCCATCATCATTGTTTTCTTAACCCCAAACCCTAAACGAGTGCTTGCGGCCTGTTGGAGNGTGGAAGTAATAAATGGCGCTGAGGGCTTTGACTTAGTTGGTTTATCTTCGCGCTTAAGCACAGAATACACAGCTTCTCTAAGTGCACTTAAAGCAACNTCAGCTTGCTCTTTATTGACAGGCCTGAAAGCCTTACCTTGATCTCGTTTGACGTCAAAACGAATTTTCACGTCATCCTCTTCGGTAGCCCCTTTNTTTTCGAGGTCAGCTTGCACTGTCCAATATTCCTCGGGAACAAAAGCACGAATTTCTCGTTCACGCTCAACAATCATTTTTAGAGCTACAGATTGAACTCTACCCGCTGACAGGCCTCTCCCAACCTTCTCCCAAAGAAGAGGTGAAACCATAAATCCAACCACTCGATCTAGAAACCTGCGGGCCTGTTGAGCGTCTACTCGATCAGAGTTTAATTCTCCGGGGTCTTCAAAAGCAGTCCGAATTGCCTTCTTGGTGATTTCGTTGAANACAACCCTCTTATACCGACTATCATCACCACCGATCACTTGAGTTAGATGCCAAGCAATAGCCTCTCCTTCTCTATCCATATCTGTCGCGAGATAAACAGTATCAGCATTCTTCGCCAACTTCTTTAATTCAGAGACAACTTTTTCCTTTCCAGGGAGAGTTGCATACTCAGCTTTCCAGTTATTTTCAGGATCAATACCCATGCTATTTATAAGCTGAGATTTCGCCTTTTTTTCACGGTGAATAACCTTTTGCTCAGGAGACATCTTTCTNGTCAAAGCTGCCTGCTTTGCTCGCTCTTTAGGATCGCTAGGTGNTCTGTTTGCACCAGTGGGCAGGTCTCTGATATGACCAACACTCGACTTGACGATGAAATCATCGCCAAGATATCGGTTGATTGTTTTAGCTTTGGCTGGAGACTCTACAATAACTAAAGATTTGCCCATGAGGGATAATTTTCCTTTTTAAGGCATCATCGTGCTNCATATGATGCTCATTGCAATTAATAAAAGCAGAATAGTCGTCACTAAGGTGCGCATATATACTTGCTTCAACACCCTTCGGTCAACAATTATTTTTCCATATGCTGTTTTAACTCTATTAAAAATCTAGCAATTTCTTGTAATTCTGTATTCCCTGCGCGCTCGTTCCAAATGACTCCNACACTGTCACGCTCAACTATAACTGCNGTTATGCCT
The DNA here is from genome assembly GCA_002685195.1 of Porticoccaceae bacterium. Taxonomy (GTDB): domain Bacteria; phylum Pseudomonadota; class Gammaproteobacteria; order Pseudomonadales; family Porticoccaceae; genus HTCC2207. Next base: position 9,589 of record NYWV01000049.1, on the reverse strand, counting down.
AANGGTAAATGAGGCAATAATTTTCTTAAAACTTCCTTCCAACTTTGTTCAGCCTCTTGCTTGATCCATCGCCAATCTTGCCACTCAGACTCCCAGCCTCGCTGGCTGAATCGGTGAATTGTCCAGCCCACTGATTCTTCCCCGAGACTACACCGCATTTTGTAGCAAGTTACTTCGAGTGCAGTTTCGCTATCTCTTGCATCAGGACGTCGATGCAAGTTGACTTGGATACCCAANCTTCTTGCAGCACTNCGTNTCTCCNCAAGGTTTTTCTGANGCGGTGACTGTTTAAACCACATTATCGGAGATAAGACTATCGCAATCGNAAAAAGNATTAACATCCAACTCATTTAGCACTACTCTTATATTAACCATTAAAAACTATTGATTTCAAAACACTACATGTTGAATACTACTAGCAAACAACCATAGGGGTACACCACTATGTCCGCTTACAAACATATCTTGGTCGGACTTGACCTTTCAACTGAATCACAACAAGTNGTAAACCGAGTAAAGTTTCTATTTGATAACACAAATACCAAAATTTCTATCTGTCACATCCTCGAACCCTTAGCATTCACTTACGGTGGCGATATTCCAGTAGATCTTTCCGATGTGCAAACTCAACTGCAAGTTCAAGCTAAAGAAAGACTCTCAGCTCTAGGTGCAGAACTAAATGTTAGTGCGGAGGATCAACATGTGATCTTAGGGCACCCTGCCCAAGAAATGCACAGCATGGCCAAAAATATCAATATGGATCTAATTGTCGTAGGTAGTCATGGTCGTCATGGGTTGTCCCTGCTATTTGGCTCCACCAGCAATTCGGTGCTTCATGGTGCAGAATGTGATGTATTGGCTGTGAGAATTACCGAATAAACCTCAATCCGTTGGTCAATTTCTTCGGGTGACATTGGGCCTGAATAATTTAAAATAGAGATCATCCTTTGAGAGCATCAGCCATGCTAATTGACATTGGAGTTAATCTATCGAACTCCCAGTACAAAAATGATATTGAAGACGTCTTGATGCGTGCTCAAGAAGCAGGGGTGGAAAAGATGGTCCTCACAGGAACATCTATCCCAGAAAGTGAGGCTGTTATTTCCCTTTGCGAACAGTATAAAGAGCGGTTTCCCCAGATGCTTTACTGTACTGTNGGCATTCACCCTCATGAAGCTAGTTCTTTTAACTCTNAATCTATAGGNGCTCTANAAGAGTANTCTAATCACGATTCAGTGGTGGCTATCGGTGAGACTGGATTGGATTTTAACCGTAACTTTTCATCCAAACAGGATCAAGAAAAAGCCTTCGAACAACAAATAGAGATTGCCGTAGAGAGCAGAATGCCATTATTTCTCCACGAACGAGATGCAGAGAAACGCCAATTAGAAATTTTAAACTCACATATTAATGTTTTACCCAAGGCAGTTATCCACTGCTTCACCGGAAATAAGAGCGCTCTCTTTAGTTACCTTGATCTTGATCTATACATTGGCATAACTGGCTGGATATGTGACGAACGCAGAGGAGAAGAACTACAAAATATTGTTAAAAACATACCACTCGATCGTCTAATGGTAGAAACTGATGCACCTTATTTACTGCCCCGAAACATTCACCCCAGACCAAAAAGTCGCCGCAATGAACCTGCATTTTTACACCACGTTATCGATGGAATCACCGATCACCGACAGGAATCAGCGAAGACTATAGCTGAGGCATCAGCGAATACAGCGATAGAATTTTTCAATCTTATCTAATCAGCTAGCCGCCAACCAAGTCTCCAACTTTGACTACTCCGCTACGCTTTATCTGAGCACGCAGTCCACCTTTACCCACCAGTTCAGGTAATACACTTACGGCTAGTCGCTCTTGCAAGCTTCGGCAGGGTTCACATAACCGTACACCATACATTTCAATCCCGCTCACTGTGAATGATTTTCCTTCTAGATCATTTAAGCGAACGCCTGTNGTCACNATATTGCGACGNAAGTCACTCTCATGGAAATTGTTCCCCGTTTTCCGATTGAATTCTTCTATCACCTCAGANTCTATNAGAGTGATTTCNAAATCTGGCTCTCCTTTNTANGAGGAGCGATTTTTACCGGAATCAGAAAAATAGCGATCTCCTTCAATTCCTTTTCCGGCTTTGAGAGAAACGCTAGTGTAACCAGTCATAGGACCTCCTGTACCGCGCGCTATATAAATTCCGGATACAAACCTGCGTGACATATTGACTCTCCTCATCTAAGTTAACTTATCATAAAGCACCGTGAGCTGGGCCAAGCATAATGCAGTCAAAATACTAACGCTAGCCTATTTATTTATTTGACCTAATAGGCATACTATTTATCGTTGGAGAAATTATGTTTTTAAATAAAAAGTGGAGGAGAGCTTTTGCCTAAATCTAAAAACCCTGTCGCTATAATCACTGGTGGAAGCAGAGGCGTCGGAAAAGCCACAGCTCTGCTTCTAGCATCTAAAGGCTGGAACGTAACCCTGACTTGCACAAGCTCCCTTAAAGACGCTCTAAAGGTCGCTCAACAATGCATCGAACTAGGAGTTGAGGCTCAAGCTATTTCAGCAGATGTTGGTGATATTGATGCCTGTAAAGAAACCGTTAATGAGACACTCGCTCGCTGGGCTCGCATAGATTGTTTGATAAATAATGCCGGAACAACAAAATTCGCATTCAATCACGGTGATCTTGACAGTCTAGATGCAGAAGATTTTTTGCATATATACAAGATAAATGTCGTCGGACCTTTTCAGATGGTTAAAGTATGCAAACAACACCTACTTAAGAGCCACAATCCTAGCGTAATCAATCTATCTTCTATTGCTGGCATCAAAGGTATTGGCAGCAGCCTTGCCTATGCATCATCCAAAGGCGCCCTAAATACTATGACAAAATCTATGGCACGGAATCTCGGCCCTATACGAGTCAATGCAGTGTGCCCAGGCTTTATTCAAGGCGACTGGCTGAGAAAAGGTCTGGGAAGCGACANTTATGATATGGCCTTAGCTAACATAGAAAACACCACCCCACTGGGATTAGCCGTTACCGCAGACCAGGTAGCACAGGCTATCTATAATTTGATGGAGTTGTCCACTGTTGTGACTGGAGAAACTGTTATTCTTGACGGAGGCTACCACTTGACTGTCTAAATTTTATTACCCTCTAACTCTCAGCGCATTCAACCATTTCACTGTTTGGCATATAAGGCACAACTCGGACATCGCTCAAGGTTAAGGCAAAGGGCTCCTCACTCACCAGCACAAGCGGAGCTGTTACCTTTGTCAAATCAACTCCGATCTTGGCAAAACAATCAAGACTTATACCAATGCGAGAAACTTTGCCTTCAGGTATAGAACGGAAAAAATCACTCATTTCAATTGCACCGGAACAAGGCCAACCACAATCCATCCTTTGATTAACTTTTCCTTCTGGATGCTTATCTACCTTAAATTCCATAACGAGNGCGCCACCGTTGCTACCAAGCTCAGATAAATCTGCCGGCGCTTCGCCTTGCCAATAAAACTGGCTCTCTCGCCCACCAGTCCATGAAAGCTTACGTGAATCCTCCTGGACAGTACCGTCAACTGTGGTAATGCTCAGGGCTCCATAAGCCGACGAAGTACTGTTACCAGAAACCGGGCGATGCCAGTCGCTAGCGTCCCCCAGGTAGGCTTTCCAGGGCTCTCGAGTGCTACCGCTAAATACTATATTAGCTTTAGCTGAAGTCTTTGCGGTTGGGGTCTCACTTAAGGCAATTGACATAAAATCATTGTCAGCGTACGTAAAGCCCTGACCCAAACGAAGCAGATAATCGTTTGCTGGCATATCATCATCTATGGCGTTTACTTCTTTGTTAGGCCAATCAAAGGATAATTTACCAGCGAAATCGTACCTAGGTTTATTATCAGGCCCCGCGACTAAAACGTCAGCAACACCACCACCCTCTGAACCTGGAAGCCAAGCCACCACAAAGGCATCTGAACTATTGATTAGCGCATTTGCCCAAAGAGGTCGCCCGGTTAAAAAGACGCTGACCACTGGTATTTTTTCAGATCTAAGTTTGCGTAGTAAATTCAAATCCGAATTTAAATTATCAGAGAAGTTTAATAAGTGGATATCTCCCTGACCCTCTGCATATGGTTCCTCTCCAAATACCACTACCGCAAGGTCNGGCCGATTGACCCAAGATCCATCTGTGCTTAACTCAGCTGAACCTCCAATATCCTCGATAGCCATCTTCAGTCCATCATAGATACTTGTAGCACCAGGGAAATCGCTATTTTCATTTTCTGTACCCTGCCAAGTGATAGTCCAACCACCATTTTGTTTTCCAATGTTGTCAGCACCATCGCCCGCAACAAGTACACGTTTTTTAGAGGTGATAGGTAGAATGTTATTGTTGTTCTTAAATAAAACTAACGATTTTCGGACTGCCTCTCGAGCAATCTCTCGATGCNCTATTGCACCAATCAAATCCTCATTGCCCGCATTTTTGCGTGACGAAGGCAAGCCTTTTTCATAAAGTCCTGCGCGGATTTTTACTCTCAGGATCCGAGNTACGGCATCGTTAATTCTTGACATGGGGATTTCCCCCGTTTCCACCTGAGCTATGGTATTCGTAAGAAACTCTTTCCAAACCTTAGGTACCATAACCATGTCAATTCCGGCATTAATTGCCTGGGCGCAACTCTCATTGGTACACCCTTCTATCTGACCGATACCATTCCAATCACTGACCACAAAACCATCAAAGCCCATCTGGTCTTTTAAAACATCTGTAAGCAAAAACTTTTGTCCATGAATTTTTTTACCATTCCANCGATTAAACGAAGCCATTACCGTTTGGACACCCGCATCAATTGCCTCATAATATCCTTGCCCATGAGTGGCGAGAAGCTGATCTAAAGGCATGATCGTGTCGCCCTGATCAAGCCCTCTTAAAGTACCTCCATCACCTATAAAATGCTTCGCCGTAGCAATGACTTTAGAGTCATTTTTTGCCAATTCTCCGATCTCACCTTGGAGGCCTAATACTATCTCTCCTGCGTAGGATTTTATGATAGGCGACTCGCTGCTGTAACCTTCATAGGTTCTTCCCCAGCGATTGTCCTTTACTACTGCAACGGTGGGGGCAAAAGCCCAGTCGATGCCAGTGACCGCAACCTCTCGGGCAGTGATTTCTCCAATCTTTTTCATCAAAGAAGGATCGTTGGCTACGCCCAGACCAATGTTGTGGGGNAAAAGTGTAGCTCCAATAACATTATTATGACCGTGCACTGCATCCGTACCCCATACGATAGGAATGCCCGCGCCACCTTGAGAGCGATCTAAGGAGGCGAGGTAGTATTCGTCCGCTAGGGCCAACCAATCACGTACTTTAGAGTGCTTATTGTTTCCAGGAAAAGAACCGCCACCATTTAGAACAGAACCAAGGTGATACTTAGTAACATCTTCTGGCTTTACGAACTTTATTTCACCTTGAACCATCTGGCCGACTTTTTGCTCTAGGGTGAGATTTTTCAAAATCCCCTGAACACGTTTATCGATGTCTGTTGACGATTTAGCATCTGCAAAGAGGGTGCCATGGAAAAAAGCCAAGCAAAAAACAACAGAACTGAAAATCTTAAACGCTAATCTCTTATCGGCACTGTAGGCTGCTTTTTTTAAGTTCATTAGGAACCATCCATAAATTTATTCTAAAAGTCTACCGACTATTGGAATTTCTTCGATCCGACTTCACATCGAATACCGTAGCATCAATATTTAGTGTTTTTAGAATCTTAAACGCCTGTCAGTAGAATATAAACTAACTATCTAAGCCACGTTTTCACACTCTGTAACACAACCTANTTGTGATCGCATGATTTCACGGGTCAAATCGAAGTGTAAACCCTCATGCGGCAGTCTGCTCATACCATGCGACAAAAGGGCTGAATTGGCGTTATTTTACCTGAGAGGCGCTTAGGATTGTTACTGGAAGAAGTTTCGAATTGACTCCCGGTAGTTTCGACTCACTTTAAGGGTGGTACCTTCACCGAGTTCCAGTAAGCTTCCACCTTTTGGTAAAGCAGTAATGCTCACTACGCGCTCGATGTTTACAATGGTTGAGCGATGGATGCGGACGAACAGATCACCATCTAGCTTTTCCATAAGCTCCCCAAGAGTAATCCTTATAATATGGGTTTCTCCACAAGCATGAACACACATATAATCACCCGCAGCATCTACCCAGTCTATGTCATCAAACGGTATAACCTTCACAACCCCAGAATCGCGAACCAAAAGTTTTCTCTTAATTCCATCTGCTGGCTGTTGTTCTCCGTCTGAGGTTGCAGGCTTTCCTTCTGCAAGTCGTTGAGAAATCGAATCAATCGCCCCAATTAATGGGCTCTTAATGTCAGACTCTGCGCTGCCACAAATTCTAACATTGGCTCGCTCTACCGCACGCCCAATTCGTTCACGATCGAGAGGCTTAAGCACATAATCAACGGCATGAACGTCAAAAGCATCCATTGCAAACTGATCATAAGCGGTGACGAAAATAATCACGGGCATAACGTCTGACTGCAAGGCNTTTACCACCTCAAATCCATTCATTCCAGGCATTTGAATATCTAAAAAGATCAAATCGGGATTCAACGCCGCAGCTGCCTTTACTGCTTCTCTTCCATTGCAGCATTCTTCAACAATTTCGATTTCCTCAATATCCGATAACATTGCCCTTAAAAATTTAACTGCCAAGGGCTCATCGTCAACAATTATTGTTCGTAACTTACCCACCAACAAGTACCTCACTAACGACTGTAGCTGTTGTTTTTTCCGGCGGTATCTTCATGTAAATCACAGTACCGCCCTCGACTCCATCATCGATAGAGAACTCGTAGGCATCACCATAAAAAGTTTGTAACCGATTTATCGTATTTTGCAGACCCACGCCATGAGTAGGTATATCTTTTTTAGTTGCCTTTATACCAGGGCCTGTATCAGTGAGCCTCAAGACCAGATGTTCGTCCTCTTTAATCGCATGAACACTTATTTTTCCGCCTTCCTCAATCGGAGCAATAGCATATTTAATAGCGTTTTCTACCAACGGCTGTAAGATCAGGCTTGGAACCTTAATCATCTCAGCATCTGAGGTAATATCAAAATACACCTCTAATCGATCTCCAAATCGCGCTTGTTCAATGCTTAAATAGAGGTTAAGCGCGTCCAACTCTTCTTTTAATGTTACTCGCTTAATTGGATCACTGGCTAATGAATGACGCAAAAAGTTACTTAACTGCACGATCATTCTATTCGCTCGAGGCGTTTCCTTTCCCTCTACAAGAGATGAAATTGCATTAAGAGTATTAAACAAAAAGTGCGGATTAAGTTGATATCTCAGCATCTTTAACTGAGCCTCTTGTGCAAAAGTCTCTGCTTGCGCGCGTTTTAACTGCTCTTCTCTGTTGGCTGCCGCAACAGTTAAAAGTGTAGAGTGCTCTGACTGCAATAATTGGTAATATTTAATGCCATGGTAAAAAGCAGACCAGGAAACGAAAATTAAAATCGAGCCAAATAACCAGCCTCCAAAATCTGGCCAAAGATTTTGCTCTCCGGTCATGTACATAAAGGTAGATAGTCTAAGTGCCGCCCAAACTGCTGCGCAGGCAACAACTCCTGAGAATAAACAAATGAATCGACGCCAAAATGGCATATTCCAGATATAATGTGATAACGGCCGAAGTGGCCATGATAAAGGTATCCCCATTGCCGATTGAAGCAGCGTATGCGCGATGTATCCNGCATCAGTCTGTTGGTCATACCANAGAGTCAGACTAAAAAAACTAATCANAGACAATCCAAACCAACCAACCAACTGCAACACCCAGAATTGCGCATTGGTATTCGCATAGAACCTTTTTAAAACTGGATTTAAATTAGTTTCGACCATAATCTTTTTTTATATTTATCTTTTAAAATCGTTAACCAAATCTATGACNTCAAAATACTGATCGAATTGTTCCTATCATTGGCCACCAATTCATCATGAGATTGAATTCCTGTTAAGATTATAGTTTAACAGAGATCATTTTGAATGACTGAATTAAACCCCAAAAAAACTAATCCTGTCTCCACCAATAACTCTCANATAATTCAGTATCTTAGCATAAAAGCGTTGAGGTCAANTCATCCAGAGGTTCGAAGACTTAAGCGTAACCAGTCTATTCATAGCGCCCACGGAAATAAGNTATGGAGATCAAGTTTCGTACTGATGGACTACCTCACCACCTATCCNCCNNAACCTAAGNCTNGGGTTCTTGACGTGGGNTGTGGTTGGGGTCTGACCTCTATTTTCCTAGCGAAGCAATTTGGTGCTGATGTTACAGCAATCGATATTGACCCAGGGGTAGAGCCTTTCTTGACACTCCAAGCAAGTATTAACAACTGTTTCATTAGATTTAGGGAAGCACGATTCGAGGATTTCACCCAAGAAGATCTAGGCCACTTCCATACTATTATTGCAGCAGACATCTGCTTTTGGGATGAAATGGTCAAGCCACTGATAGATTTTATTCACAGATCAATAGAAGCTGGTGTTAAACAAATCTACATTGCTGACCCAGGAAGGCCTCCTTATTGGGAGCTCTGTGACTATTGCGTCGAGGCCTTCGATGCCGAAATTGTCACACGAAGGATTTATGAGCCCTGGAAAACAGAGAAGTTTATTTTGTCAATTAATAGGCAATAAAAAAGCCGGGGGGGGGACCGGCTTTTTTACTCACTCAGTGAAGTGTCAATCTAAACTTACTTAACACTCACATCATCGATCCANACNTGNCCANCNTGCACCGCCCATATCAAACAACACACGGCTATTGGCATCACCAAAATCATCACCATCAGCTGTTGTGGTGGTTATCGTATAGGTAAACGTTTGCCACTCAGTCGTCAAACTTACTGTCTCTGTTGCTGCAGAGTAAGGAGCAGCATTCAAACCAAGACCTGCGACCATTTCCCGCTCTACAGATCCCTTAGCTTTGAATGTTACATCGTACGCCGTAGCAGGCGTTAAAGTCATTACTTGACTTAGATTGACCGACCAAACATCTCCAGCAGAGGCAACGTCGACCGCAAAGTAAGACGTTATCGCAGCGTCCGCATTCACCCAGCTCGCCGAACCAGCCTGGAAATCGCCGTTAGTTAAAAGTTCAGTTCCATCACCACCAGCCAGCTTTACACTGACATCATCGATCCAGACTTGTCCAACCGCACCGCCCATGTCGAACAACACACGACTATTGGCATCTCCAAAATTATCACCATCAGCTGTTGTGGTGGTTATCGTATAGGTAAACGTCTGCCACTCAGTCGTCAAGCTTACTGTCTCTGTTGCTGCAGAGTAAGGCGCAGCATTCAAACCAAGACCAGCGACTATATCCCGCGCCACAGAGCCCTTGGCTTTAAATGTTATGTCGTAAGCCGTAGCAGGCGTTAAAGTCATTACTTGACTTAGATTGACCGACCAAACATCTCCAGCAGAGGCAACGTCTACCGCAAAGTATGACGTTATCGCAGTGTCCGCATTAA
>NYWV01000006.1 GCA_002685195.1 Porticoccaceae bacterium | reverse complement strand
ACAGTATCCTAGGCCATGGGGCTGTCATCAAAGTATTGCAATTATAGGTCAGTATATCGAAAGGTTAATCCTAGCGACTAACTAAATCATGCTTTTGAGTCAGTTAAACTCTATCTTTATCTTTACGCACCTTTATAATTGGCCTTCGACTTGGACACATTATTAATTACGGGTAACTTTCGTGAGTAAACTTTCTGCACCGCCTGATACTTTTCAAGATCTCATTGCCATCCTTCAGAACTACTGGGCGGGAAAAGGATGCGTTATTATGCAGCCGCTTGATATGGAAGTTGGTGCGGGCACGTTTCATCCTGCAACCTTTTTGCGTTCTATCGGTCCAGAAGCGTGGAATAGCGCTTATGTTCAGCCTTCTCGACGGCCTACTGATGGGCGTTATGGGGAAAATCCAAATAGATTACAGCACTATTACCAATTTCAAGTAGTCATGAAGCCTTCCCCTAAAGACTTCCAGGAGCTGTATTTGGGCTCTCTGCAGGCAGTTGGAGTTGACACCTTGATTCACGATGTTCGATTTGTTGAGGATAACTGGGAATCACCAACCCTCGGGGCCTGGGGTTTAGGCTGGGAAGTTTGGTTAAATGGGATGGAAGTTTCGCAGTTTACTTATTTCCAACAAGTTGGAGGTCTCGAATGCTANCCAGTTACTGGTGAGATTACTTACGGTTTAGAGCGCATCGCTATGTACCTGCAGGGAGTCGATAGTATCTATGATCTTATTTGGGCCCATGGCCCAGATGGAGATGTNACCTACGGCGANGTTTTTTTGCAAAATGAAGTTGAGATGTCTACCTTTAATTTTGAGTATGCTGATGTCGATTTTTTGTTTTCCGCTTTTGATCANTATGAAAAAGATTGCTGCCATCTTATTGATAATAATCTTCCCCTTCCAGGCTATGAAATGGTGATGAAAGCATCCCANACGTTTAACTTACTGGATGCGCGCAAAGCAATTTCCGTAACGGAGCGTCAGCGCTATATCCTTCGAGTAAGAACTCTTGCCCGAGGTGTTGCCCAAGGGTACTTCGACTCGAGACTGGCGGCCGGCTTCCCCTTGGCATCGCCTAATATCGCTAAAGAAGTCCTTNCTCGTCACGCCGGAGAAGATAAATGAAATCCGATTTCCTATTTGAGTTAGGCACAGAAGAGTTGCCGCCGAAGGCTCTTTTGTCGTTATCNCGTGCGTTCACCAAAAGCATCCTTGAGGGGTTTATTGCTCAAGGCTTGGCCTTTGAGGATAGTACTTCCTATGCGGCTCCAAGGCGCTTAGCTATATACATCAAAGGATTAGACGACCGTACCCCTGACTCTGACATTGTGGCATGGGGTCCTCCTGCAAGAGTGGCTTTCGATGGTGCAGGGGCTCCCACTAAAGCAGCGGAAGCTTTCGCTAAGAAAAACAAAATAAGTTTATCTGATTTATCCGCAAAGATTGAGAATGATGGCCAGCAAGATAAGCTTTGTATGCGACACACCGAACCTGGTAAAAACTCTGCCGAGCTATTCGGTTTGGTAATTAATAGCTGCTTATCCAGTTTGCCCATCCCAAAGCGAATGCGGTGGGGAAGCAGCAGAGATGAGTTTGTTCGTCCAGTACAGTGGGCTGTGCTTATNTTCGGCGATCAAGTTTGTGAAGAAACAATACTTGGAGTCAAGAGTGGAAATATCAGCCAGGGGCATCGGTTCCATGGCCCAGGTGACATCTTGATAAAATCCCCAAAGAGCTATGAGAAGCAACTCCGCAGCGCTAAGGTAGTCGCGCAGTTCGATGAGCGAAAGCAGATAATCCAAGAAGGGGTTTCTTCTTTGGCGAAGAGCATCAAGGGAGAGGCTGTGATTGACCAATCCTTATTAAATGAAGTNGCCGCTCTCAATGAATGGCCNGTGCCACTGTTGGGGCAATTTGAGANAACCTTTCTGTCAGTCCCCGCAGAAGCTCTAATTTCGTCCATGAAGGAACACCAAAAGTATTTCCACGTTATAAATAGCAAAGAAGAGNTACTACCCGCTTTTATAACGGTAGCAAATATTATTAGCAAAGACCCNAAGCAAGTAATCGCAGGAAATGAGCGAGTAATTCGACCTCGTTTAGCTGATGCCGCATTCTTTTATGAAAANGACGNNAAACAATCTCTCGAGCGCAGGCGAGAGGCTCTAAAGAAAGTCGTGTTTCAAGACAAACTCGGCTCCGTATTTGACAAAACTGCTCGTGTGGCGGCNGNNGCCGAAGCCCTGTCAAATTTCACCGCCGCGGATCCTTTGCTTGCTCGCAGAGCCGCAGAATTAAGCAAATCTGATTTAGTTTCTGACATGGTTGGGGAGTTTGCAGACCTACAAGGCATTATGGGTAGGTANTACGCGCTCAACGACGGAGAGGACCACCAAGTTGCTGAGGCACAGCTGGAACAATATCTTCCTCGGTTTTCAGGGGACCAAGTTCCGTCAACTGAGGTGGGTACGACACTAGCTTTAGCAGATAAATTAGATACCTTAGTGGGTATATTTAGCATTGGACAACAACCTTCAGGGTCAAGAGATCCTTTTGCGCTAAGAAGGGCCAGTCTTGGGGTGTTGAGGATAATCATCGAGCGTCGAATAGATCTTGATTTGAACAAGGCAATCTTAATTGCCGCGAGCCAGTTTGGTCTCAAAGGAGAGACTCTCGAAAAAATACGTTTGCAAGTACTTACATACATATTGGATAGATTTAAATCTTGGTATAAAGAAGAGGGTCTCAAAGCCGAAGTTTTCCTCTCTGTCGCCTCGCTAAATCTTTCAAACCCTCTGGATATTGACGCCCGAGTAAAGGCCATCTCAGCGTTTTCAAAGCTGCCTGAAGCCCAAGATCTCGCAGCCGCTAACAAACGCGTATCAAATCTTTTGTCCAAACAGCTAAAAGATCGACAGCCCTCAGAGATAGATCTCGCTCTATTGGAAGATGGGAGCGAAAAGGGCCTCGCAAGTGCAATCGAAGCCCTGTCGGTTGTCTCGAAGCCTCTGATAGAGAACCGGGACTACGACGCCGTGTTAAAAAACCTGGCGACATTGCGAGATCCTGTCGACGCTTTTTTCAATGATGTAATGGTCATGTCAGACGATCGAGCTGTTCGAGAAAACCGTCTAAGCTTGTTACACAGCCTTCGGNNTTTGTGCATTAACGTCGCTGATATCGCTCAGATGGCAGCAAGCAAATAGTCTTGAAACTGACGAGAGTACAAAATCTAACTCTAGCGTTACGCGCCATCTTATTCAATTTTGGCTTAATGCTTATCGTCATAATTTTAGGTCTTATTTCCTGCCTGATTTGGTGGCTTCCCCTCGACGAACGCCAAAAAATTGCTACACGGGGAAATCAAGGGATTATGATATGGCTTCGCCTGATCTGCGACATCAATGTCACGGTAACAGGCCTAGAGAACGTCCCTAATGGGCCCTGCGTTATTTTGAGCAATCACCANAGTGCATGGGAATCTTTCTATTTTCAATGGCTCTTTCGACCTGTAAGTTTTGTCTTAAAGCGAGAATTATTTTGGATCCCCTTCTTCGGCTGGAGCCTAGCCACTATGGCTCCTATCGGNATTCGCCGATCTCACCCAGCCGGTGCCATGCGGCAAGTTTTNAAGCTTGGGCAAGAGCGACTATCTAAAGGAATTAAGATAGTTATTTATCCAGAGGGTACGCGCAATCCTAACGGCCAATTAGGTGCCTTCAAAACAGGAGGTGCAGCCCTTGCTAAATTATCTGGCGTCCCCATTTTGCCGATATCCCACAATGCCGGAGCCCACTGGCCGGCTACTGGTTGGTTAAAATATTCCGGGACAGTGCAAGTAACCATAGGNCCTGCTATCGATTCATCGTTGGATAACGCACGAAGTCTGACNGACAAGGCNCGCTCTTGGATAGCTTCCTCGCTGGGCGATAATATTTCCAAGGCCTAAATCAAANCTNACAAACACTAAACGTCTAGGTTAACCACGGATAACGCATTAGTTTCAATGAAGTCTCTTCTCGGCTCTACTTGATCGCCCATCAAAGTCGTAAACATCTGATCTGCAGCAATAGCNTCTTCAATGGTCACCACAAGCATCCTTCTACTTTCAGGATCCATCGTAGTCTCCCAAAGCTGCTCAGGATTCATCTCCCCCAAGCCTTTGTATCGCTGAGTATTGATCCCCCGCCGAGACTCTGACATCAACCAATCTAAAGCCTGTTTGAAACTNGTCACTTCCTGTATACGCTCGCCTCGCTTTACNTAAGCNCCCGGCTCTATCAGTCCTTGAAGCGTCTCCCCCAATTGAACAATGGCGCCATATTCACTGGANACGAAAAANTCTCGACTAAGTGTGTGGTAATGAGGAACGCCGTGGGCGGTAATTTCAACGTTTGGCAAAAAGACTTTTCGCTCTTTATCCTCTTTCACACTGACCTGATAACGATGGGTNCCAGTATCCGACNCTTCGAGTTTTTCCTGGAGTTCGGCGCACCATGCAGCAACTTCGCTGCTTTTTTGAAGAAGTTTACTATCTAAACCCCTAACATAAATTAGTGATTCGAGTATATCTAAGGGGTATACAAGAGACATTCTATCCATGAGCCCACTAACGCNTCTAAATTGTCCTACTAGCGACTCCAAAGCCTGCCCTTGGAGTGGAGGAGCGCTNGCATTGACATGCAAACTGGCACTCTCTAGTGCCTTTTGAGTTAAATATACTAACAGGGCCGCATCATCTTTCACATATTGCTCATTTTTCCCTTTACTTACTTTGTAAAGAGGGGGCTGGGCTATGAATATATGGCCATTTTCTACCAACTCCCGCATCTGTCTAAAGAAAAAAGTCAGNAGTAACGTACGGATATGAGATCCATCCACATCAGCATCCGTCATGATGACGATAGTATGGTAGCGTAATTTTTCTAAATTAAATTCTTCCGCTCCAATACCGCAACCTANAGCTGTGATCAAAGTGCCTATTTCTGCACTAGAGAGCATTTTATCGAACCGTGCTTTTTCAACGTTCAATATCTTGCCTTTCAACGGCAAAATAGCTTGAGTTTTCCGCGCTCGACCTTGCTTAGCCGACCCTCCTGCTGAGTCTCCCTCCACAAGGTACAACTCAGAAAGAGCGGGATCTTTTTCCTGACAATCTGCGAGTTTCCCNGGCAATCCTGCAATGTCTAGAGCACCTTTGCGCCTAGTCATCTCTCTTGCTTTNCGCGCCGCCTCTCTAGCTCGCGCTGCATCTATCATTTTCCCGACCACCGCTCGCGCTTCTTGGGGAAACTCCATCAGATAATCATTAAACTTATCGCCCATCTCTTGCTCAACTGCCGTCTTCACCTCAGAACTTACCAACTTGTCCTTTGTTTGCGAAGAAAACTTTGGGTCAGGCACTTTAACNGAAATTATTGCTGTCAAGCCCTCTCTAGCGTCATCCCCTGTTGTATTTACCTTTGATTTTCCGTTAATTCCCTCTTTTTCTATATAAGTGTTCAAACCCCTAGTCAAAGCAGAGCGAAATCCGGCCAAGTGGGTGCCNCCGTCTCGCTGTGGAATATTATTGGTATAACACAGGATATTTTCTTGGAATCCATCATTCCATTGCAGAGCAACCTCTACACTGGTTCCATCTTCTCGATCATTGCTAAAATGCATGATCTTGTTCACAGTGGTTTTATTAGTATTTAGGTACTCTACAAAGGCGCTCAATCCACCATCGTACGCATATACGTCTTCTTTCCCGGTCCGTTCGTCATGCAACACAATNCGAACCCCTGAATTAAGAAAGGACAACTCACGCAACCGCTTTGCTAGCTGATCAAAGTGGAACTGAATATTGGTAAATGTATCTTCTGAGGGGACAAAAAACACCTCTGTTCCTGTCTCTTCTGTCTCCCCAATGACCTCCAAAGGACCATCCGGAACACCGTGAGAATAGGTTTGCTCGTGCACCTGGCCATTTCTGCGGATAGTTAGCCTCATAGTTTTAGACAANGCATTTACAACAGAAACTCCAACACCATGTAACCCGCCNGATACCTTATAGCTATTGTCGTCAAACTTTCCCCCTGCATGCAGTACCGTCATGATAACTTCCGCTGCCGACACACCCTCATCGTGCATTTCCGTGGGTATNCCGCGGCCATTNTCAAANACGGAGATTGACTCATTAGGATGAATCACGATGCGAATTTCTGAACAATGCCCAGCCAAGGCCTCATCAATAGAATTATCAACTACCTCAAATACCATGTGGTGCAAGCCTGTGCCGTCATCAGTGTCTCCAATGTACATACCAGGGCGCTTTCTCACCGCGTCCAACCCTTTTAACACCTTAATACTCGACGAGTCGTAGTTTTCTTCTTCAGCCATAACGGTTTATTTCCTGTTATTCAACCTGCAGTCACCGCACCATGTTCCACATGGAACATTTGGTGTGGCCTATCCTTCACCAAAACATCAAAATCACTTCTGTCTACACCTGTGACAAAAAACTGACAATCCAACCCATAAAGGCATGCAACCACCTGCTGCCTATGGTGCACATCCAATTCCGCAGGGAGGTCATCAAGCAAAAATACACACGAGTCGCCTGTTGTCTCTCTAAAATAAGTCGCCTGCGCCAACTTTAAGGCGTAAACCAACAGTTTGGTTTGCCCTCTAGACAGCCCCTCTGATGCAGGGACGCCGTCCACTTTTATTCTCATGTCTGCCTTGTGTGCTCCGTGGCTGGTCGTTCCGACAGAAAAATCTCTCTTCTTGTCGCCACTCATAACCTCAGCTAACGCAGTCTCAGCACTCCAACCTTGATAATATTCAATATCAAGACTACCCAGCCCATCAAACAGTCTCGCTACTTCTCTAACATGCTTCACAAGACCACTTAAATACTTATCTCTCAACCTTGAAACCTGTTCACTAAGCGGAACAAGCTCAGCGGTCCAAGCACTTAAAGATTCTTCTTCTATTCTACCATGTCGTAACAGTTGATTCCGCTGTTTTAATGCTTTTTGGAACCTCTTCCAAACATCCCCGTAGGTTTGTTCCACGTGGAACACTCCCCAATCTAAAAACTGTCGTCTCTGTGAAGGACCGCCCTCTAACAGGTTAAAGCTATGGGCATCAATGAGTTGCAGAGGTAGCTCTGAGGCTAGCTGCACTGAAGATTGAAGAGTTTTCCCATCAAAGCGCGCCGCAAACTTGCCCGAGGATGTCCTCCTAACTCCCATTTGATGGACTTTGGCCGGCATGCCCTTCTCAATTTTTGCTGATACAACGAGTTCCTCGGCTTGGTGATTAACAACTAAACGCAAATCCCGGTGCCTAAACGACCGGCCCCGCCCTAACAAATAAATCGCTTCAAGGAGACTGGTTTTTCCACTTCCGTTGACGCCATAAATTATGTTGGCCAGGGGATGACAGTCTGTTTTAAGACTTTTAAGATTTCTGACTTGAGAGACCTCAAGGTGGGGGATATACATTAGAGCTTAACCTAAGGTAGCCAGGCCCAAGCCTCGCTGGTTTAGCATTACAGCCGCATAGGCATAACGACATAGACGGCAGAGCCATCCGCGGCGTCTTCTACCAACGCGCTACTGTTTGAGTTAGACAAGGTAATACGAACCTCACTACCAGTAATAACATTTAGTACATCAAGCAAATAGCTAACGTTGAACCCTATCTCAAGATCTTCTCCAGAGTACGTAACGGTAACCTCCTCTTCTGCCTCTTCTTGCTCTGGATTGTTTGCCACCATCTTAATGGAGCCCTCTGACAGCAAAATCCGAACGCCGCGATACTTTTCATTGGATAGGATAGCCGCTCTTCCAAATGCCTGCTTAAGCTCTGCCCGATCCGCGACTACTGTTTTGTCTCCACCTTTGGGCAAAACCCTATCATAATCAGGGTACGCGCCATCTACCAGCTTCGAAGTGAAGCAATAGTCACCTCCCGTAACTCGGATATGGTTAGATCCCATTGCAACCTTAACTTCATCTTCATCAAGCAACCGAGAGAGCTCAATAATTCCCTTACGAGGCAGGATGGAAGTCACTGGCTCTGCAACTGCAACCTCGCACACTCCATCACACATAGCCATTCTATGTCCGTCTGTGGCCACAGCACGAAGTTTGTTATTATTTAACTCCCAAAGCATGCCGTTTAAATAGTACCTAACATCTTGTTGCGCCATGGCGAATGAAGTCGCCTCTATTAACGCTTTAAGAGCAGAGCCCGGCACCATAAATTCAACGGTCTTCTCGCCTTCATCCACGGAGGGAAACTCATTGGCAGGCAGTGTCGCCAGGGTGAACTTGCTTCGACCACTCTTCAGCGTTGCCTTGCCGTCACCACTTGAAAAATCAATCTGTGCCTCTTCTGGAAGAGACCGACAGATATCAACCAACTTACGAGCTGAAACGGTGACATCGCCATCTTCTCCACCAGAGCCAATATCGGTCACCCCGACTATTTCAACCTCTAGATCAGTACCTGTCATAGACAGCCTTGACTGATCGAGACTTAACAAAACATTTGATAAAATAGGTAGCGTCTGTCGTCGCTCAACAACACCAACAACAAGCTGCAATGGTTTTAAAAGCGCTTCGCGCGACAAACTAAATTTCATAATATTTATCTATCTCCAACAATCAATTACTTATGTTAGTTTTTAAGTAGAAAGAGCTCGGTATAAATTCTTCAAATCTCTTTGCACCTCTCTATCCATAACCTCAAGTTCTTTTACTTTCCGGCAAGCATGCAGCACTGTCGTGTGATCTCTACCACCAAACGACTCTCCAATCTCTGGCAAACTATGGCTTGTAAGCTCCTTAGCGATGGACATTGCCATTTGCCTGGGCCTAGCCACTGATCGGCTCCTGCGCTTAGACAACATGTCAGACATCTTAAGTTTATAATAGTCCGCTACAACTCTCTGAATATTGTCTATGGTAACTAGCTTATCCTGAAGTGCCAACAAGTCTTTAAGAGATTCCCTAATTAAATCAATATCTATTTGGCGTCCAGTGAATTGGGCATGAGCCATCACTCTTTTCAGCGCGCCTTCTAGCTCCCTAACATTTGAACGAATACGCTGGGCAATAAAGAACGCCGCATCCTTCGAAAGCTCCATGCCTGACTGTTGCGCTTTATTAATTAATATGGCCGCTCGCGTTTCTAACTCAGGCGGTTCAACCGCTACGGTTAGCCCCCAACCAAACCGAGATTTCAACCTCTCTTCAACACCATCTATTTCTTTAGGGTAGCGATCACAGGTAAGTATCATTTGCTGCCCACCCTCAAGCAAAGCGTTGTAGGTGTGGAAAAACTCTTCCTGAGAGCGCTCTTTGCCAGCAAAGAACTGAATGTCATCAATCAGCAACGCATCAACTGATCGATAAAATTGCTTAAACTCATCTATCGCTTTTAGCTGTAGAGCTTTAACCATATCCGCAACAAATCTTTCTGAATGTAAATAAACTATTTTTGCTTCTGGATTTTTTTCTTTCATAGCATGCCCAACAGCATGCATTAAATGCGTTTTACCTAAACCAACCCCTCCGTATATAAACAGGGGGTTGTATGATCCGCCGGGATTTTCTGCAACCTGTCGAGCTGCAGCAAAAGCCAGCTGATTTGACTTGCCCTCAACAAAACTGTCAAAGGTAAAATTCTTATTCAAATTTGTCTTTAGGCTGCTTTCCGCGGCTGACTTGATAATCGCCGGGCCCCTATCAAGAGGCTCTTGCTTAACCACCGTGGGAGCCACCCACCCCGCCTCTGGATCGGAATCAAGTCCGTTTGAAGCGCGGGTTTCCGCAACACCATTCAGCCCATTGTTTGAGCTTTGGGTCACAGCTATCGCTACATTTACATCCTGCCCGCCCAACTGGACTAAAAGCTCCTCTATTCGGCCTAGGAATTTATTTTTAACCCAGTCTTCGATAAATCGATTTGGTGCCAACAATTGGACCTCATCTTCTAACCCTTGCTGGGCAATAAGAGGCCTAATCCAAGTGTTAAATTGCTGCTCAGGTAGTTCACTACGAAGTTGATTTTGACATTGAGACCACGCCAGAGAAGCTGTATCAGTTTGCACGCTGGTTGACCT
The DNA here is from genome assembly GCA_002685195.1 of Porticoccaceae bacterium. Classification (GTDB taxonomy): domain Bacteria; phylum Pseudomonadota; class Gammaproteobacteria; order Pseudomonadales; family Porticoccaceae; genus HTCC2207. The sequence goes on along the minus strand of NYWV01000006.1, from coordinate 9,900 downwards.
CTAAGGAAACAGAAAACAAAAGACTGGCGGTCAAAAAGAAATTACCTGAAAAGAGATTATTTTTTATTATTAACTTACTAATCATACCGCCCCGCGTAATTAAAAACATTGCAAATAGGCTAACAATGGCTTTTTCTTATAGTTAAGCTTAGTGTATACGACAAAAACGGGATTATCCACAAAATAAAATCAGAGTCAAAAACGCGGGTTATCTATAAAATCCAACAAAAACAACATCTTGCAAAATAACAAGGAAATATTTACTCACATTTACATTTTAATTAAAGCTTAATTATTAACCAAAAAATGTTAGTAACCTGTATATATACAGTTTAAATCCAGTGTTTATTGCCCTTATTTGAGTATTTTTTGGGTAGTAGAAAATCTTTCAGACGTATCATGACCCACAGTGTGTTTTTGGTCACTTTCCAATGCAAAAAGAAGAGAAAATACGCCCCAATAGATCATCTGAGGTGAACTGTCCGGTAATTTCAGAGAGCTCATTTTGTGCTTGACGGAGGTCTTCCGCCAGCAGCTCTCCAGCGCCGACTTTTTGGAGTTGATCTACACCTATAGTTACAAGCTCAAGAGCCTTCTCCAAAGATGCGAGGTGGCGTCTTCTTGCTGAAAAAAGTCCGCCTGAATCACCGAAAAACCCGGCACTTTCCTTCAAATGAGACACTAGACCATCAAACCCTGTCTTTTCTTTTGCAGAGATCCCAAAAGCATCTTTTTGNCCCACAACAGCGCCCTCCGGAATCCCTGAAATATCAATTTTGTTAAGCAGCAANGTAAGTCGCTGTTTGGATTCAGGGTATCTCTCGAAAAACTCTGGCCATACGNTTTTTAGNTCTGGGGNTTTTCCTTCGGTCGAGTCGACTAAAAACAATANCTGATCGGCTGATTCTATTTCTNTCCAAGCTCGNCTTACACCCTCTCGCTCAATTTGATTTTCAGTATCACGCAAACCTGCTGTATCTATGATATTTAATGGTAACCCCTCTAATATAATCCTCTCACGCAGAACATCTCTAGTGGTTCCAGCAACAGGAGTTACGATAGCGACATCATTTCCTGCTAGTGCGTTTAACAAACTAGACTTACCAGAGTTTGGCTTGCCCGCCAAGACCAGGGTAAGGCCATCTCTGAGCAAAGAGCCTTGTTGCGCTTTTGATAAAACAGAAGACAGATCATTCGTAAGCTTATCTAAACGGGCTAATAAGGAAGCNTCTTTTAAAAAATCAATCTCTTCTTCGGGAAAATCAATCGCTGCCTCTACGTAGATTCTTGTTTGAATCATATCCTCAACGAGATGTGTGATAAGAGCAGAAAATTCACCTTGCATAGACCGAACGGCAGACCGTGCTGCCTCTATAGATGTAGCATCGATCAAATCAGCAACGGCTTCGGCCTGGGTCAAATCCATTTTGTCATTAATAAAAGCTCTTTCGCTAAACTCTCCAGGTCTTGCCATTCGCGAGCCTAGTTCTACACAGCGCTGTACTAAAGCATCCAGAATGACCATGCCTCCATGACCCTGAAGCTCAAGCACGGTCTCTCCAGTAAAGGAGTTGGGGGCNGGAAAATAAAGAGCTATGCCTTCGTCAATGGTGTCGCCAGTTGAATCTAAAAACTGGCTGTAGGTGGCTTGTCGCGGTTTGATTGTCTTACCTAAAATGCCATGAATATAATCTTCTAGATTCTCTCCAGAAAGACGAACCACTCCGACTCCACCTTTACCAGAGGCAGTAGCTATAGCAACGATTGTATCTTTACTATTTTGAAACATAAGCTTCAGTATGCCAAAGAGAAAAGGCTCCTGGCGGAGCCTTTAGTAGTTATCTGCTTGTTGAAAGCTGGCGGTTTACAAACCATTGTTGTGCCATTGATAATAAATTATTTACCGTCCAATAAAGAACCAACCCGGAAGGGAATGTCATAAACAAAAACGTGAAACCAATGGGCATAAATTGCATTATCTTTGCCTGCATGGGGTCTGTAGGCATGGGCTGTAGCTTTTGCATTACCAACATACTTCCACCCATCAAAAGAGGCAGCACAAAGAAAGGATCTTTAGCTGACAAATCTTGAATCCAGAATATCCAAGGCGCATGGCGTATTTCAACAGACTCCATTAACACCCAGTAAAGCGATATAAAAACGGGCATTTGCAATAACATAGGGAAACATCCACCCGCGGGATTTACCTTTTCCTTTTTATATAGCCCCATTAATTCTTGCGACATTTTTTGTCTGTCGTCGCCATACAACTCTTTTAATCTAGCCATCTCAGGTTGTAAGTTTCGCATTTTCGCCATTGATTTTAGGCTTGCTGCAGACAACGGGTAAAGAAGCAACTTTATGCATAGTGTTAGAACTATGATCGTCCAGCCCCAATTTCCCACAAAACCATGGATGATCTTCATAGCCTTGAATATTGGTTCGGCTACGATCCATAGGAACCCATAATCTACTGTCCGATCAAGGTACTCCGCTAGCTCTGCTAAAGCACCCTGGTCCTTGGGGCCTANGTAAAAACTTGCAGTATATTCATCTGACTGCCCGGCGGGCACATTGATTGGNGCTCCAGTAAAAGTCATTAAGTAAACATCTTGNCCTTGAGATTGCTTTCTTANGGTAAAGGTATTTAGATCATTGGCTGGCGGCACCCAAGCACTAATAAAGTAGTGCTGTACCATGGCCACCCAACCACCTTCTATTGTAGTTTTTACTGTTTTATCTTCAATATCAGCAAAATCAAATTTGGCATAATTTTTCTCTGGTTGCTGTATTGCTGCTCCTAGGAAAGGTTGCATGCTAAATCCAGAAATGTCAGTAACTGGAGGCTTTGAATCCCTTTTTATTTGACCATAAAAAACACCGCTCCACTGGGAAGCAGATCCATTGTTGATAATATATTGAACACCAACATCNTAGGTATTACGTGAAAGAATAAATCGTTTAACGATTCTTACGCCATCAGCATTTAGAGTTAAATCAACACTGAGTTCTTCTTCATCAACATTTAACAAATAGCTATTAGATGCTGCCGCAAATTGAGGTCTGCTTTTATTTGTGTCTGTTGCGTTCGGCCCGATCAAGCCACTNCGNGCTACATACAGATTTTCACGACTCTTTTGCAGAATGGGAAATGGCTTTCCTCCCTCATCTATTTTTCGATCAAAATGCTGCAACAATACTGCGCTAACAATATCGCCGCCCAAAGTNTCAATAGTAATCTCTAATACGTCGTTTTTNGCGGTTATTAGCCGACTTTGGGATGGCGTCGGAGTGACCTCAAGTGTCGGCAGGCTCTCAAGTTGTGGCAAATCTCCTNCCACTTGACCCGTATAAGCTCTTNCCCCAAGGCCGGCCATATCCGNATTTTCGGANCGATCAACCTCTACTTGGCTGTAACTTGATTCTGTTTGTGGCTGTTTTTCTTGAAACTGGTTCCATTGAATAACCAACAACCAGGCAATCATTCCCATCCCGAAAATTAAAAGTGTTCTCTGCCAGTCCATATTGCCTGTGACCCTGTGTTTTTAGTTAGATGTGTTGTTATTGTTTGGTGCGTCCACCAAGGGGTCATAACCGCCAGGGTGAAGTGGATTGCACTTAGCAATTCTTATTGCTGAAAGGTATCCACCCTTTAATACCCCAAAGCGCTCTATNGCTTCATGAGCATAACAAGAGCAAGTCGGCTCAAATCGGCAGTTTTTCCCAAGCATGGGGCTAATGGCCAATTGATATCCGCGGATTAATAAGNTGGCTACTTTACGCATTATTTCTCTTTGGGCTTTCACAACGATCACGCAGTCTGCACCAAGATTGTTGTAACAACAAGTTCATCTCTTTGCGGTCCAATTTATCCGCNCCTTTACGAGCAAGAAAAATCACATCTAAAGCCTGAGGGAAATCCATCGATCGAAAGGTTTCTCTGACCATTCTTTTGATATGGTTTCGCCCCACAGCAGTGGGAATGTTTTTTTTGCCGACAACCAGACCGAGGCGAGAAACCTTAGTCTCACTAAGCTTTGCTAAGATCAGTAGCTTTGGGTGGGATACTTTGCAGGTGTTTAAATCAAAAACCTGCTGAAACTCAGGAGCCTTGAGAAGGCGCTTGTCTTTACTGAAAGATAAAGTGGGCACGTAGCCCAAGCCTTAGGCTGAAAGGCGCTTTCGGCCTTTCGCTCTGCGTCGGTTTAGCACCGCTCTGCCGCCCGCTGTAGCCATTCGAGCTCTGAAACCATGAGTGCGCTTTCGCTTTAAGTTACTTGGTTGAAATGTTCTTTTCATGGTATTGCGTCCAAAAATTAGTGTATTACCTTGTAAGGGTGCGCGATTCTAAAGAAATAAACACCGTACTTCAATGATTTATTCAACAAAACAGCGAAAATCTCGTGATTTTTAGCTTAAAAACCAACCATTTAGAAAATAACAAGTTATCAACAGTAACCTCACAAGGAGAAAGCAATATTTAGAGTTCTTGAACAAATTGTTATTAACCTAGTATTTAAATAATAAGTTACCCACAAAATCAAAAAGGTTTACTTAAAAAATCAAAACAAGGTGTTTTTATATTTAATAANACAAGCTTATAAANGGNTAAACCACACGCTNNAATACNGNGATATACAAACCAAAANCCAATCTAAAACTTTGTTTTNACTCAAAAANACAAAACAATCCACAATNAAGATGGTTNCTAATAANAATAACAATAAAATAACTAACTAATTATATAAATATATTATTCATATCTTAAAANGTATTAAGCNTTCTAAATAATAAAACAATATTTTTNAAAAACCCCACGTATAATAGNNACCCACTTATTTTTAGACNTTGATATGGAATACCCNAAGCACTTTGATGTCATAGTTGTTGGCGGCGGACACGCCGGCACCGAGGCCTGTCTAGCGTCAGCTAGAATGGGCAGTAAAACTTTATTACTGACTCACAACATTGAAACCTTAGGGCAAATGTCCTGTAACCCTGCAATTGGGGGTATTGGCAAAAGCCACTTAGTCAAAGAAGTTGATGCCTTAGGTGGCGCTATGGCTATAGCTACTGACCGGTCTGGAATTCAGTTCAGGGTTTTAAATGCTAGAAAAGGCCCTGCAGTAAGGGCTACACGTGTTCAGGCTGACAGAATAAAATATAAAGCTGCTGTTAGAGGAATTCTAGAGAGCCAAGAAAACCTGACAATTTTTCAGCAAGCGGTGGACGACTTAATTATTGAACAGGAACGTGTAACAGGTGTTGTTACACAAATGGGATTGCACTTCAAAGCTAAAACGGTAGTGGTGACAGCGGGAACTTTTTTAGCAGGCAAAGTACATATTGGTCTTGAGAATCATGCTGCAGGCAGAGCGGGTGATCCACCTTCTGAGAGTCTGGCTCAAAGATTGAGAGATTTACCTTTTAGGGTAGAACGTTTAAAAACCGGAACACCACCAAGAATTGATGCTCGAAGCGTTGATTTTTCTAGTCTTCAAGAACAGTGGGGAGATTCGCCAGAACCGGTAATGTCTTATCTTGGACGTTTACAAGATCACCCTCAACAAACATGTTGCTGGATTACTTACACAAATAAAAAGACACATAAAATTATTCATAGCGGGATGGATCGGTCGCCTTTGTATACTGGTGTTATTGATGGAGTAGGGCCGCGTTATTGCCCGTCAATTGAAGATAAAGTTGTTAGGTTTGCGGATAAAGATCAACACCAAATCTTTATTGAGCCGGAAGGTCTAGATACTTATGAACTATATCCTAATGGAATTTCCACAAGTCTTCCTTTTGATGTTCAGTTAGACCTAGTTAGGTCGATTAAAGGTTTTGAAAATGCCCATATTACAAGACCAGGATACGCTATTGAGTACGATTACTTTAATCCCCAAGACCTCCATTACTCTTTGGAAACCAAATCAATAAAAGGATTGTTTTTTGCAGGCCAAATCAACGGAACCACTGGTTATGAAGAAGCCGCTGCCCAAGGTTTATTAGCTGGCGCTAATGCAGCCTTACAAGTCCAAGAAAAAGAATACTGGTGCCCCACACGAGACACTGCCTACGCAGGAGTCCTAGTGGACGACCTTATTAGTATGGGTACTAATGAACCCTACAGAATGTTTACCAGTAGAGCTGAATACCGACTACTGTTAAGAGAAGATAATGCCGACATTCGGTTAACGGCAAAAGGCCGTGAGCTGGGGCTGGTCGACGATAATAGGTGGCAAGCATTTTGTGAAAAACAAGAAGGCATTGAATTGGAAACCCAAAGACTAAAAAACACCTGGGTGCAACCTAACAGCGATATGGCGGAAAAGCTGTTTAAACATATTGATCACAGAATTTCTCATGAATATTCTCTGTTTGATTTATTAAAACGCCCAGAACTCAATCACCAAATTATAGGTGACCTGTTGCCAGACCAAAAACCAGACTCAAAGATTGCCCAGCAAGTAGAGATTGACGCGAAATACTCTGGATACATTAGCAGGCAACAAGATGAGATCGATCGCCTTCAGCGACATGAAAACACTGCGATACCAGATGGGTTTGACTATTCAAACATCAAAGGGCTGTCCAACGAAGTAAAACAAAAATTAAGCGATGCCCTACCTAAGACCTTAGCAAGAGCCGCTAGAGTTCCTGGGGTTACCCCAGCAGCAATATCTTTACTTTTAGTTCAGTTGAAAAAAAAAGCGGCATAGGGCGTTAATTTAAAAGTGACAACAACACATTATCAAACAGGCCTTAAAACGCAAAAACGGGTAGTACTAGAACGCGGTGTAAAACAGCTTGGACTGAGTTGCTCAGACGAACAGATTCACCAACTACTCATATATCTTGAGATGTTAGATCGGTGGAACCAAGCCTATAATTTAACCGCTATCAAAGATCCACTGGAAATGATTGGGCTTCACCTGTTAGACAGCTTAGCAGTTTCACCAATGCTCAATGGAGAAAGTTGTATTGATGTAGGTACCGGCGCAGGGTTACCTGGAATACCGCTGGCCATTATGAACCCCAATAAAAAATTTACCCTTCTTGATAGTAATGGGAAAAAAACCAGATTTTTATTCCAAGCCAAAATAGAACTAAAACTTAATAACATCCAAGAGGTGAACACAAGGGTAGAAAAATATTTGCCCGAACATGGCTACGACCATGTTTTAAGTAGAGCGTTCAGTTCACTGAGTGATATGGTTGGCTACTGTGACCACCTTTTAACAACTGGTGGAAGTTTTTTGGCATTGAAGGGGCGTATTGATAAAACAGAGTTGAGTGACATCCCGAAAAGCTATATGGTCGACGAGATACACCCACTAAATGTTCCTGGAGTTGATGGGGCGAGGCACCTAATAAAAATAGTCAGGCACTGAGAAATCACTTAGGACAATAAAACCTTGGTCAAAATCATTTCAATTGCAAACCAAAAGGGCGGTGTTGGTAAAACCACTACCAGCGTGAATTTATCCGCCTCTTTGGTTGCCTACAAAAAACGAGTGCTTTTAATAGATTTAGACCCTCAAGGTAATGCCACCATGGGATCTGGTATCAACAAACAGTCGTGTAAACTAAGTGTTTATCATATTCTAACGGGTAAAAACTCCACTGCAGAGGCTATCGTACACTCAGATTCGGGTAAATATGACGTGCTTCCTGCCAACAGAGATTTGGTTGCGGCAGAGGTTGAACTAATGAAAGAAATTGGACGAGAGTCTCGTCTTAAGATTGCTCTTAATGAAGTCGAAGAAAACTACGATTATATTATCATCGACTGTCCACCAACGCTCAACATGCTAACTGTTAATGCTCTGGTTGCAAGTGAGGGAGTCATCATCCCGATGCAATGTGAGTACTTCGCGCTAGAAGGGTTGGCAGACCTAAACAACACCATTAAACAGATTGCCAAGTTAATTAACCCTAAGCTTTATATTCAAGGTATTTTAAGAACGATGTACGATCCACGTAGTAGTCTTACTAATGCAGTCACAGCACAGCTAAGGAAATATTTTGGAGATCGCGTTTACAGGGTTAGCATTCCTCGAAACGTTCGCTTAGCGGAGGCCCCAAGCCATGGATTGCCTGCCCTTATGTATGATCGCAATTCGAAGGGATCTATGGCTTACTTGGCACTCGCCGGAGAAATCCTAAGACTCGAAAAACAACAACAATCAACAGAGACGGCAAAGGCCCAATAACATGGCAGCAAAAAGACAAAGTTTAGGTACAGGACTAGATGCTCTTTTGGGACTGGCCGAGGAAGGTTCGCCAGAAATTATAGAGGCAGCAGAGCGAAATGAAGGTGATGGTAGTCTAAAGCAGTTGCCTTTAGAGTTCCTTCAAAGAGGTAAATATCAACCCCGCCGAGACTTGGATGCTGACGCCCTCAAAGAACTAACAAGCTCTATCCTCAAGCAAGGGGTCATGCAACCTATTGTTGTTAGGAAAACAAATACAGATAGATATGAAATTATTGCTGGTGAACGTCGTTGGCGTGCCAGCCAGCAAGCAGGGTTAGATTCAATACCCGCAATAATAAGAGATATTAGCGACGAAGCGGCAATTGCTATGGCGCTTATAGAGAACATTCAGCGTGAAGATCTTAATGCCATTGAAGAAAGTCTAGCGCTGCTTCGCCTGCAAGATGAATTCCAACTAACTCAGCAGCAGGTTGCTGACGCGGTTGGAAAATCTAGATCTTCGGTGACGAATCTAATGAGGTTGGCAACTTTAGAGCCTGCGGTACAGAAACAAATTGAATTGGGTGAAATTGAGCTTGGTCATGCCAAGTGTCTATTGGCGCTTAACGGCAGCACGCAAGTAAAAGCTGGACGTGAAGTGGCTGCGAATGCAATGACCGTGAGACAAACTGAGCTTTTGATAAAGAGGCTACAAACCCCTGACTCAAACAAGGCATCAGGAGTCAAAAACACGGTCAATGCAGATATTCTAAGAACCCAAGAAGACCTGTCTCAAAAAGTTGGTGCTGCGGTTACTATTCAACACTCCACAAAAGGATCCGGGAAGTTAATCATCAAATATCACAGTGTTGATGAGCTAGAGGGGATATTGGCTCACATCAAATAATTAAACCTCAGGATCACTAAACTAAATAGCCAGCATAGACAGTAATTCGTGTGTTGAATATAAGCATCAGTATCCCTATAATGCCTCCGCCTCTAAAGGTAGTGTCAAGGATGGGATTAGCTTTAGAGAACGGTGGCAATAAAGACTAATGACGACTATTCCAAAACCGCCAGTTTTAAAAGTTTCATTGATACAGCTATTGTTTTTGCTGTCAGTGAGCGCAGGTTTTTTTTGGTTTGATATTGTGGTTGGTTATTCGATCCTGCTAGGAGGTTTAACCCAGTGGGTGCCGCAGTTTTGGTTTACTTATCAAGCATTTAAGCATGCTGGAGCGAGTCAGGCACAGAAAGTTTTAAGCTCGATGTATCGAGGAGAGGCTGGGAAAATAGTATTGACAGCTTCTGGGTGTATTGGAACTTTTGTGTTGTTCGAAGATGTAAACATAATTGGTTTTATGAGCGCTTTCATTGCCATGATTCCACTACAACTTGCTTTAGTAGTAAGGGCGTTGAAATAAATTTAAGTCGGTTATGAGCAAGCGCTCGTAAACGAAACTTAGGGTTAAAAGAGTTAATATAAATGGCAGGCGAGAATCCCGCAAGCACAACCGAATATATCCAGCATCACCTGCAAAACCTAGTTTATGGGAAGTTGCCGGAAGGTTTTGAACGTCATACTGAAGCAGGTACCGAAGTGTTGGCCGCAGACACATGGACCATGGCACACGGTGCAGCAGAAGCCGCAGCAATGGGCTTTTGGGCGATTCATGTTGACTCGATGGCGTGGTCAATTGGC
>NYWV01000048.1 GCA_002685195.1 Porticoccaceae bacterium | reverse complement strand
GGCACAGCAGAGATCACAGGTTGGTTTGATACCGCATGGAGCCCACCTATTGAAGCACTCAACAGTCTAGCAGACGACTGGGACTCGTGCTACATTGAGTTGTTCTATGAAGAAGGCGGCATGGCATTCGTAGGCTGTTGGGATTCAGAAGGCGCAGATGATCACTATGACTATGGCGGGGCCACAAGCGACACCGTTCGCAATATGATTCCTGAATACCTAGTAGATCATTTCGCACTAGACGAGATGCTTGCAGAGTATGAAGAAGAGGAAGAAGACCTAGCTGATTTATCACCAAATATGTAAGTCATTGATTTGCAAAGAAATCTTTTTGCAGATAATGGTTGACAAACACCATAGTTGATCATATACTGTATATAACAGTTAGAAGAAAGGGCAACTAACATGATTAAGAACTTACTATTAAGCGCAGCATTTGGACTTGGTGTTTTTGCAGTACTAGACTTTGCAAGCAGTATTCCAGATGTGCATATGAGCTATGCTTCAAACAGTTGTGTTGAAGTGCTCAACTATCCAAGCGTCCTGTTTGGAACAACCAACTTTTCATGTGAAAACATGCCAACCAAGTTTAACCACGTGTGGGTACAGTAATGATAGACTTACTGGAATTCATCGACGACCTAGAGAAGCTCCAAAGGCTCGCAGGTTCAAGCTGTTCACCTAGTTTCACACGCACGATGAGCAATATGCTCCAAGACTACAAAGAACGTGCGTGGCTCNCTGAGCAAGGAATGGAACAAGAATTAGAGGAGCACTTCTAAACAGATCGGGCCTGTAGCTCAGTTGGTTAGAGCAGTCCGCTCATAACGGATTGGTCACTGGTTCGAATCCAGTCGGGCCCACCAACATCCGCCCTTAGCTCAGCTGGATAGAGCATGTGCCTTCTAAGCACAGGGTCAGAGGTTCGAATCCTCTAGGGCGGGCCAATTAGCTCCCATGGTGGAATAGGTAGACACAAGAGACTTAAAATCTCTCGCTAGTAATAGCGTCCCAGTTCGAGTCTGGGTGGGAGCACCAAAATTAGGGGTTGACAAACTCATAGTTTGATCGTATACTGTATAAACAATAAGGGCAAAGGGCAAAAACAATGAGACGATCTTATCGTATATACGGAATCAAGGACGGTGGCAAAGAACAGTTTGTCACTTCAGTATCTAACGCCGCAGACGGCAAGCAGGCACACCAGGACATGAAGAAGCAAGGATACTTTGATGTTCTACGCTGTCGTGATGTGCTGGGCGGGTTGCGTTTTGAATATAATCTAATTACTGGCAAAAAAACTGCATAAAGTGGTTGACAAGCCTAGTTAATGGTGTTATAATATATACATATTAACAATTAGGGCAAAGGGCAAAATTTATGAAAACTCCATCTTATGATATGTTCACTCCTGAAGGCAACTATATGGTCCACAGGATTGTTGAAGCAGGTTTAAAGCTCAAAGAGACCGACGGCGCTGAGCGTGTGTGGGACTGGGCAATGCACGAACTTCACAAGTTATCCACAAGCGATCAGTTTGGGGAAGCAACGGACACAGCCGTTCGTGATGTTGTGTACGACAGATTAATTTGCGGTTAACCGTAAATTAGGGGTTGACATCTCCCTAAAAGGTGTTATACTGTATATAACAGTTAGAGAAAGACTGTTTAAAACTTAAACTAAGGCAAACGGAGAAATATATGTCATTTACTACACTAACAACTGATCAGAAGACTTTCCTTGAAACGTACCTACGTGGTACAGGTAAGACTCTGACAGCCGCTGATGCAAGCGCACGATTCGGTATTCAAAACTTGACTGCACGAATGAGTGAACTGCGAGCCGCTGGTTTGAATGTGAAGACTGATGTAGCGACAACCGGCAAGACACGATATGCTGTGACAGCACGTGATGTCAACGGTAGCCGCGCAAAAATCTTTGCATAAACTAGTAAATAGGGGTTGACAATTGCGTTAACCCCTGTTATACTATTTGTATAAGTTAATAAAGCAATGAGGGCAAGTCATGCAAATCACAAGAACCAATCCATTCAACGGCGAAACTAACACCCTGAACATCGATGTTACCGATGAGCAGGTGCAAGCGTACATGGATGGAGCATTGATTCAGGATGCTTTCCCCCAGTTAACAGCAGGTGAACGAGAGTTCATCAAGACAGGCATCACCGAGGAAGCCTGGGACGAGATGTTCTCATGAGAACATTACTCAAATTCATTATTGTTTTAATCCTATGGCAAACAGGTATCCTCAGCGGTATCCTTGCCCTAGGCGGTGGCATCCTACTTTGGGCTGCTGCTATGCTACAACCAACCGTAATGATCGGAGGACTAGGATGAGTATCTGTCCAGAGTGTCATACTTTAGATAAAAACTTCTTCGCACCCAAGTGCCACGCATGTAATACAGAGGTTGGCTTCTTGATGCAATGTGCCACTAGTTTGGTATATACTGCAACATGGGCGGTAGGAATTATTTTTCTTTTATGGCTATTTTTAGGTTGACAAGTAGCAGGTTAGATCGTATACTGTATATAACAGTTAGGCAAACAATGAATGAGGGTTCAAATGCAAAATATCAAAGTAATTGACGGCACGTACAAGATCAGAGGTAATGACACGGACATGGCAGGTCTTGTGTTTCCATTGGTCGAAGAATTCAAAGTAGGAGCCAAAGGCGGCTACGTAACAGTAGACGGCGCGGCAGTAAACGGTTTTCCGGATCGAAACATCAAAATTAAGATGTCAGGCCCGGAGGGTTACGAGCTTGTTGGGGAGAATGTCCAAGCTACCGTTCGAGAAGAGTCAGACGCTGAAATTGTAGAGCGCATCCGTGAACGATTCGAAATGCTAAAGGACATGACCAAAGCCGTTAAGAAGGGAGACGTACGAGCTATGATCGTCTCCGGCCCTCCGGGCGTGGGCAAGAGCCACGGTGTCGAAGAAGTACTCGACCGCTATAAGACCATGCAGGCCTTAGGCGCCGGAAAATCGTTTGAAGTGATCAAGGGTGCAATGTCGCCCATTGGACTCTACTGTAAGCTGTTCAAGATGGCAGACAAAGGTAACGTTGTAGTGTTCGATGACTGTGACAGCATCTTCCAAGATGATCTGAGCTTGAACATTCTAAAGGCTGCACTAGACAGCAAGAAGACTCGAATGATTCACTGGAACACTGATTCATTCAAACTGCGCAACGAAGGTGTGCCAGACAGCTTCCGCTTTGAAGCGAGTGCAATCTTCATTACCAATATGAAGTTCGACAAAGTCAAAGGCAAACTACGTGAGCACTTGACTGCACTAGAGTCACGCTGTCACTACATGGACTTGACCATCGACAGTGAGAAGGACAAGATGTTGCGCATCAAGCAGGTCACACAAGACGGCATGCTTGACTCATACGATATCGAAGACGAGACCAAAGAAGAGATCATGGACTTCATCGATATTAATAAGAATCGCCTGAGAGAACTGAGCTTGCGCACAGTGCTCAAGGTAGCAGACTTAGCCAAAGCATTCCCTACTAAATGGGAAGCGATGGCTGAGAATACAGTGATGCGTCGAGCTTGAGCCCTCACGCTCCGCTTACTGTATACAGCAGCACTGGACCGCCCTCATCCAAGGGCTGCTGTACAACGGACAAGACGGCATAGATCGTTAAGTCCACTAGATATGTTGAGAGTATGCCCTCACGCTCACATATCGACCTGGTCCTCACTAGTGTGCCCTCGCTAGTGGGGACTTTTTTTGGCAAATAATTCAAAATAATGGTTGACAAACACAGAATTAGATCGTATACTGTATATAACAGTTAGGGCAAAGGGCACAGCACATGGCATACTACACCTACACCAAAGATCCAATAGGTTGCTTCGTAGAGAAGGAAGTGGGCAATTACTTTGAATATTCACTCAACGATGATCCTATGAACTGGTGCGAAGACTTTCCGCACAAGGTTTGGGTAGGTGGCCAAGGTGTTGCTGGTATGACTGGCTACCGTTATGCTATAGTCAAGAAGACTGTGGCCTACATTGCGGTAGACGAAGACGAGTTTGGTCTTCCTGTGCTGGAGAAATGGTACCTAAAAAAGAATACAGAATACCTAAATTAGGGGTTGACACATAGCACATTCGGTGCTATAGTGTATGTATAAGTTAACAAAGCGAGGGCAAACGCAGATGGCAAACTACAGAGATATCGCATTAGAGCTTGTTGAGAACGGCATGGTGTCAGCAGAAGAACTGTTGACTATGGCGCTCAAGTNNATGAGCAACGATGATGTTGAAGACATGCTTGACTCAAACGAGTTGAGCGAACGATTCTTCGAAGACGAAGATGATGGGCAACCTACCTGGGAACAGGAATGGGCAGACTTTGGAGAGTCTTATGAATAGTGAAATGATGCAACGCTTGGAGCAAATCCAAGAAGAACTGGCAGCACTGGGTGCAGAAGCTGCTGAAATTTTCCAAGAGAACAATCCCAGCTTGCACGATCAAGGCGCAGCCTACGGTGCATTTGATTTTGGTATTAGTTCTAACCCTTATGACACAACACTAGCGAGCTTGATTGAATCAGCTCAGGAAGAAGAGTACGCTTAATGGCACATACCTTTTTTGAGAATAACACCAACTACGGTGTAGAGCAGCAGTTCGAACGAGACCAGTTCACTATTGAGATCGCGTTCGCAAACGATGACACTCAGTTGGATCTGTTGTTTGATACAGATATGGAAGGCTATGACGAGCTGGTAGAGAACCTAGAGTCAGGCTTTTGGCAGCATATGATCTGTCGTGTCCAAGCTATATACGATGACACGGTCATGGGCGAGAGCTACCTGGGCTCAATTGTAGCAGAAAGCGGCGCCAAATGGATTGTAGAAGATCCAGCTCAGGTAGAAGACCTAGTAGATGACGCGGTTAGCCAAGCTCAACAAGAAGCTGTTCGTATGATCGAGGTGCTCAAACGTGACTTCCTGGGCATGAAAGTTTTTAAAGATATTGACCCAAAAGTGGTTGACAACGAGTTCAACTGATAGTATACTGTATATAACAATTAGGGCAAAGGGCAAAAACTATGAAAACATTCAATACACTTAACGAGTACGTAGAACAGATGAACCGTTGGAACTCAATCTTCGGAACTTCAGCTATGGACTTCCCACTCAAACAAAAGAATGCAAACGATCTAATGCAAAAGATCGCAGGCGAACTATCACCAGAGAATCTCAGCTGTGATGGAGAGCTGAGCCAATCAGCTGTACAGAACAAGTTCAACTATCTCACAACTGTACGCACAGAGCTGGAACAGTACTGTTTGGACAACTGGCTAGACACTCCTGAATGCATATATTAGGGGTTGACAAACACAACTTTAGATCGTATACTGTATAGACACTAACAAATTAAGAGGGCTTCTTAAATGACTACATTAAACTTATCAACTACTACAATCGCAAGCTACACTGTAGAGGACCTTAAGACTATTAAGGCAGCAGCTCTACAGCATGCACGTGACGCAGCTGAAGCAAGTGTTGCTGCTAATGGTGAGCTGGGCTACTGTGGCTTTGCTTGGGTCAACATCTACGGTGTGCGTGGCAACACCAAGCTGGGACGCAACATGAAAGCAGCTGGCTTTGAGAAGGACTACACGGGAGCATATAGTATATGGAACCCAAGTGGGCTAGGCACTCAGTGTATGTACACCAAAGAGCAGGGTGCGTATGCAGCTGCTAAGGTGTTCTCAGCAGCAGGCTTTACAGCATACGCAGGTAGTCGAGCAGACTAGCTGTGTAGCACGGGGCGCGGGGAGGTTA
>NYWV01000047.1 GCA_002685195.1 Porticoccaceae bacterium | reverse complement strand
GATGGCAGCTGGGTTTGCCATGCTCGAGGCGGGTTTGGTCCGCTCTAAAAATACTACCGAAATATTAACCAAAAATATTTCTCTATTTGCGGTCGCCTGTACCATGTATATGGTCTGTGGATATCACATTATGTACGCTGATCTTGGCGATCTGTTGTTAAGAGACATCACTGGTGACGGTGCTACAGGCATGGAAGAGCCAGCTACTTATGCCCCCTCTGCTGATTTCTACTTTCAGGTAGTTTTTGTTGCTACAGCAATGTCTATCGTGTCAGGTGCGGTGGCAGAGCGTATGAAATTATGGGCATTTTTAGCTTTTGCAGTTGTGATGACCGGCTTTATCTATCCGATGGAAGGATCATGGACTTGGGGCGGACAGTCCGTCTTTGGTTTATATACTTTAGGCGATCTTGGATTTTCTGACTTCGCAGGATCGGGCATCGTACACATGGCGGGTGCGTCTGCAGCCTTAGCCGGCGTTCTCTTGCTAGGAGCACGAAAGGGCAAGTACGGAGCGGATGGCTCAATAAATGCAATTCCTGGCGCCAATCTACCCATGGCCACTTTAGGAACCTTTATTTTATGGTTGGGCTGGTTTGGTTTCAACGGAGGATCGGTTCTTGCTACCGCTTCAGTTGAAAGCGCGAACGCTGTTGCGGTGGTATTCTTAAATACTAATGCTGCTGCGAGTGGCGGATTAATTGCTGCCCTTATCGTTGCTAGATTCATGTTTGGTAAAGCTGATTTAACGATGGCCTTGAATGGCGCGTTAGCAGGTCTCGTAGCCATTACCGCAGAGCCGTCAACCCCGTCCGCTTTGCAAGCAACGCTATTTGGTGGATTAGGCGGTGTCTTAGTGGTCTTTAGTATTGTGGCTCTTGATAAGTTAAAGATTGATGATCCGGTAGGTGCTATTTCTGTTCATGGTGTTGTTGGTTTACTAGGCTTGCTGTTAGTGCCGCTAACGAATGATGCTTCAACATTCTCTGGTCAGTTAATTGGGGCCGCAACTATCTTCATCTGGGTATTTGGAGCCAGCGCGGTTGTATGGAGTATTCTGAAGTCTACCATGGGCATTCGCGTCTCTCAGGAAGAAGAGTTTGACGGAGTTGATCTTTCAGAGTGCGGAATGGAAGCATACCCCGAGTTTGTTAGTGCTAAGTCATAGATTACAATAACCCCTAGATTAACCGGAGCCTTGTGCTCCGGTTTTTTTTGTCCTCAGTTAACCAAAATTATTTCATGATTTTTGATTTTATCCTGATGCAATTTTGGAGATAAAGAGGTATCTTAAGGGATATAAGTCACGTGTAAGGAAATATGTAAATATGAAACTGATTACTGCAGTAATTAAACCGTTCAAACTGGACGATGTTCGCGAAGCTCTTGCTGACTTGGGAGTCCAAGGCATTACAGTGACGGAAGTCAAAGGCTTCGGTCGTCAAAAAGGGCATACTGAGCTGTATCGAGGTGCGGAATATGTTGTCGATTTTTTACCCAAAATTAAATTAGAGATTGCTATATCCACGGATTTAGTTGACAGCACTGTGGAGGCGATCACTAAATCAGCAGCGACTGGAAAGATAGGCGACGGTAAGATCTTTATTTCTTCATTAGATGAGGTGATAAGAATTCGTACTGGTGAAACGGGCGCCGATGCAATTTAGACCGTCTTTGAGCTCAATAGAGACGGATTTAGAGTGCTAGTTATGGCTTTTACCACTCCGCTATGTTTTAAATTACAATTTATCCGAGACAAAAAATAATGAAATCTTTTTCAACTTTGCTGACGTGTGTCTTAGTAATAATTTTGGCATGCGCAGGGTCGACTCTCGCAGATGATGATCAAGTCGTTCGGCAGACCATAATCTCAAAGCTTAAGGCGGCGCGGTCTGATTTAGATTATAAGTTTATTGGTCCATCCGAGGTTCCTACATTTTATGAGGTACAAGTAATGGGAGGACCAATACTTCATGTCTCTGAGGATGGAGAATTCTTTTTCGATGGCGCGCTTTATAAGGTCAAAGTAGGTCAGTTTGTGGACGTTCGTAACTTACGGCTCGACGTTGACCGTAGAGAGGCATTTGCTTCTTTATCAACAGACGAAATGATTGTTTTTAAGTCTTCCATACCAACAAAAGCAATTATTAATGTTTTTACTGATGTGGATTGTGGTTATTGTAGAAAGCTCCATCAAGAAGTGCCGGAACTGAATCAAATGGGTGTCGAGGTCAGATACCTTGCATTTCCAAGAGCTGGAGTAGCATCTGCCTCCTATGACAAGATCGCTACTGCTTGGTGTTCCGATGATCCCCAAGGTAGTTTAACGCGATCTAAAAATGGTGATGATGATCCATTAAATGTTTGTTCAGAAAATCCGGTTGCAGAGCACTACAATCTCGGTCAGCGGTTAGGAGTCACAGGAACACCAGCGATTGTTCTTATGGACGGGACGATGCTTCCAGGGTATCAAAAGGCCGAGGCTCTGGCGAAAATTTTAGGTATAGGCTCTTGAATTTTTCACTGTGGAAAAATACTTAGCTAATAAACCCGAATAAATTCTCAAATAGTATAAAATTGTTGGTAAAAGAGGCTGGCGGATTTTACGTGCCTTGAATTCAGGAGTATTCAGAGGTAATGAGGTGAGAGTAGTAAACATTGGCATATGCGGTCTAGGAACCGTGGGATCTGGCGTGTATAACGTTATATCCCGAAACTTGGCGGCAATCAACGCTAGAGCAAACTGTGAAATTAAAATAGCACAGATTGGTTGCCGGCGAGATAACCCTGACTGCGCCCTCTCTACGACTCCTGTTACCCGCGATATATTTGAGGTAGCTAAGAATCCTGATATTAACGTCGTTGTTGAGCTTATTGGAGGAACGACGACAGCTTATAAATTGGTGATGACCGCGCTAGAGAATGGCAAGCATGTTGTAACTGCCAATAAAGCACTGATCGCAGAGCATGGTATGGAAATTTTCTCTGAGGCGGAGTCACGAGGGTTGATGGTTTGCTACGAGGCTGCTGTGGCTGGTGGTATTCCAATCATCAAATCTCTTCGCGAGGGCTTATCCGCTAATCGTGTTAATTGGCTTGCTGGAATTATTAATGGTACGACTAACTTTATTTTGTCTGAGATGGATACTAAAGGCAGAAATTTTAATGACGTTCTAATTGAAGCCCAAGAGAAAGGATATGCCGAGGCTGACCCAACATTTGATGTCGAGGGAATAGATGCCTCACACAAGCTGGCCATTTTGGCCTCGATTGCCTTTAGCACGCCTTTATCACTTAAAGGTCTTTTCACGGAGGGCATTACAAAATTACAACCTCAAGATGTGGCTTATGCACGAGAGCTTGGTTATGCGATTAAGCATCTTGGTATAGCAAGGCAAACAGAAAATGGCGTGGAATTGCGGGTACATCCGACCTTGGTTCCTCAGCGATCTTTAATAGCTGGGGTGAACGATGTTTTGAATGCGGTTATGGTCAACGCTGATGCGGTTGGAACTACTCTTTTTTATGGTCCTGGAGCGGGTTCAGAGCCCACAGCCTCTTCTGTCATAGCTGACATCGTGGATGTAGCAAGAAATATGGACTCATATCCCGATACTTGGGTGCCAGCGCTGGGATGCAAGCTTACCGCGCTCAAAGAACAACCATTGTTGGGTATTGAAGAAGTTGAGACGGGATTTTATATCCGATTTTCTGCGTTGGATAAGCCTGGTGTTCTGTCGAATGTGACGAAAATAATGGCTGACGCTGGAATTAGTATTGAATCTATTATTCAACGTGACCAACCCGCCGGCGAGAGTTATGTCAATGTCATTATTCTAACGAATGTGACCAAAGAAAAATGTTTAGATGAGGCTGTGGAGCATATCGAGCAACTTGAGACTGTGCGTGGTCCAGTTAACTTCATACGCGTTGAATACTTAGATCAAGCGTGAGACAACTTAAGATAAGCAATAAGTCATTATTGGGAAGTCGTTAGATGGAATACATTAGCACTCGCGGTGGTGGAGAGCCTAAAAGTTTTGAAGATGTCATCTTGACCGGGTTGGCGCCAGACGGAGGTTTGTATGTGCCGAAGTCATTGCCACATTACAGTCATGAAGAAATTGCCTCTTGGGCTGGATTATCCTATCAGCAATTAGCATTAAAAGTGATTACTCCTTTTGTTGATGGAGCAATTCCTGAGAGCGATTTAGAGCGATTGATTGAGAAATCTTATGGTAATTTTCGTCATGAAGATATTGCTCCGCTGGTAAAGACCGGGGATAACGAATGGATCTTGGAATTATTCCATGGCCCCACTCTTGCATTTAAAGATTTTGCCCTACAATTTTTGGGAAATCTACTGGACTACACCCTAGGAAAGCGGCAGCAAAAGGTTGTCATTATGGGCGCTACCTCTGGCGACACTGGCTCTGCCGCGATTGAGGGTTGTAGACGATGTGAGAATATTGATATTTTTATTCTTCATCCTTATCAACGAGTGTCAGATGTACAGCGACGCCAAATGACAACAGTTCAAGCAGATAATATTCACAATATCGCATTGCATGGAAATTTTGATGATTGCCAAAATATGGTTAAAGCAAGTTTTTCTGATCAGTCCTTTTTGCCAGATGGTCGACAACTTGTTGCAGTAAACTCGATTAATTGGGCTCGTATAATGGCCCAGATTGTCTATTATTTTTGGGCCTCCTTGCGACTTGGTGGGCCTGATCAAGCTGTTTCTTTTTCTGTTCCCACGGGNAATTTTGGAGATATTTTTGCCGGTTACTTGGCTTACAAAATGGGATTGCCAATCAAACAGTTAGTGATTGCAACTAATCAAAACGATATTTTACATCGTTGTATTAGTGATAATGATCATACCTCCCGGCCTCTTGAGCAGAGTTTGGCGCCGAGCATGGATATCATGATCTCTAGTAATTTTGAGCGTCTGTTATTTGATCTTTATGACCAAGATGGTGCTGTGATTGCTCAATTAATGAATGATGCGAAAGCGGGATCGATGCAGTTGAGTAACTCTGCTTTAGATCGAGCGAGGGAGTTGTTTNCTAGTTTTCGATGTGATGACAGTGGGATGATCGACCTCATCAGCACGACAAACAGAGATATTGATTACCTGCTTGACCCACATACGGCCATTGGTCTTGCGGCGGCACGGGCCTGTCGCGAAGATACAAGCACTCCGATGGTGACTCTTGCCACTGCTCATCCTGCCAAATTCCCTGAGGCGGTTAAGAAAGCCGGGTATCCAAGAGATCCTGATTTACCCAACCATATGGCAGATCTTTTTGATCGTAAGGAGCATTTTACTGTTTTAGACAATGTGCAGTCAGAGGTGCAGCAGTTTATCGCGGAGAATATTCTAGCCTAAGGTCTGGGCTACAAATGATCGCGTATAAGACGGAAGCCAAAGTTGAGATGAGAAGATGTCAGAAGAAAACAAGTTATCAAAAGAAGATCAAGATCGCGTAGATAATTANCTAGAAAGTGGGTTCAATAGTGTTGAACGGAAACCNTTTCGCCCNTGGAGGCTGGTGGCTGTCATCTGGGTTGTGGTTGCAGCGCTTGGTTATATTAGTTGGTTTATTGGTAAGCAAGCGGGATACCTTTAGACTTTAAGTGATTTCGTTAGTCCCTTGAGAATGCCAATGACNAAACCTTTTTCAATGCCTTTACCAANGATGATTGAGACTAANGGTATTGANCTAGAGGTATTTCAGGCGGGACAGGGTGGAACTCCAATNGTTCTTTGCCATGGCTGGCCCGAATTGGCCTACAGTTGGCGCTATCAGATTCCAGCGCTTGTGGCGGCNGGTTANCACTGNATCGTNCCTAATCAGCGTGGCTACGGTAACTCAAGTAAACCAATAGATGTGAACGCATACGATATTCANCATCTTACTGATGATCAAAACGGTTTACTTGACGCCTTGGATATCGATCGCGCTATATATGTGGGCCATGACTGGGGTGCCATCATGTTGTGGCAACATGCTCTGTTGAATCCTGAGCGAATTATCGGATTGGCAAATATGTCTGTGCCTTTTAAAGCTCGAGAGCCATCAGAGCCCGTTGCTTTCTGGGAAAGGGTATTAGGCGAGGATTTTTACCTAGTCCATTTCAATCGTCAGCCAGAAGTCGCTGCCCGTGCTTTTGAAACTGATCCGAAAAGAGTTTTAACTAACCTGTATCGCACTAAGCACTGGCTGGATAATAGCCCGGCTCAGCCTGATGGCTATTCCATTGTGCGCTCAGCTGAAGTTGATAATAATCGCGGCGAGTTAATGCTTAGCCAAGAAGACTTGAGAGTTTTTGTCGACGCATTTGAAAAGGGTGGTTTTGTTGCTCCATGCAATTGGTATCGTAATTTTACGCGCAACTGGGAGACCATGGTGGACGTTGAGCAAAGGATCGAACTTCCTTGTCTAATGCTTTATGGCGAATATGACATGGTTCCTAAAGTCGATATGACTGATACTGTTTTGGATTTGGAAATTCAAACTTTGGAGTGTGGGCACTGGATTCAACAAGAGAAACCTGAATTGACCAATCAATTTTTGCTGGATTGGCTCGACCGTAAAATAACACCTCTGTTGAGGTAGAGCATGGAAATACTCAGTCGTTCTTTTAATCTAGAGACCGCCAGNTTNTCACCAGACTTGNATCCGTTGTTGCANCGCATCTATCAATCAAGAGGAGTGAGCAGTCAAGAGGCTCTTGATAAACAGCTATCCTGTCTGCCAGCTCCAAGCCTGCTAAGGGGCATGTTAGAGTCGGTAGAGCGGTTAGTAGAAGCATTAAAAAAGAACCAACAAATAGTCATAGTTGGTGATTTCGATGCCGATGGTGCGACTAGTTCAGCGTTGATGATGCTCGCTTTGNCAGNGATGGGCTTTAAAAAGATTGAGTTTTTGGTACCTAACCGATTTGACTATGGGTATGGTTTAACTCCTGAGATAGTTGACCTTGCTACTCAATATCATCCTGACCTGATTATTACGGTCGATAATGGTACATCGAGTATTGACGGGGTAGAACACGCCGGAAGCCTCGGCGTTGATGTGATTGTCACCGATCATCATTTGCCTGGGGANAAACTNCCNAATGCATGTGCAATCGTCAATCCAAATCAGCTAGGATGCTCATTTCCTNCTAAGAATTTAGCCGGTGTCGGTGTTGCCTTTTATCTTCTTAGTGGTTTGCGCGCTGAACTTCGTAGNATAGGATGGTTTGACTTGAATCAGCTAGTTGAACCTAATATGGCCAAATGGTTGGATTTGGTCGCACTGGGAACCGTTGCTGATGTTGTGCCTTTGGATCAGGTGAATCGGACTTTGGTGCATCAGGGACTATTGCGCATNCGATCAGGTCTTTGTCGACCTGGTATTCGAGCATTGTTGCAGATAGCAGGCAAGAATCCTAAACGTTTGGTAGCGGCAGATTTAGGATTTGCTGTAGGGCCAAGACTTAATGCTGCGGGGCGCNTAGACGATATTTCATTGGGCATTCAGTGTTTGCTCACAGAGGACATGNATGTTGCGTTGCAAGCTGCCGAATCTCTTGATCAATTAAATAAAGATAGAAGAATAATTGAACAGGGGATGCAACAAGAGGCGATGGCCGAGCTGGATAAATTAANCTTGGATTCAGAGGATAATTTACCGTCAGCATTGTGCTTATTTCGCCCAAATTGGCATCAGGGTGTTGTTGGATTAGTCGCTTCTCGTTTAAAAGAAAAATATCACCGCCCTGTAGTAGCCTTCGCCCGTGCCGAGGATGGGTCACTTAAAGGCTCTTCAAGATCTATCCCGGGCCTGCATATAAGAGATGCCATGGATGCGGTAGCAACACAGAACCCAGGCCTAATTAGCAAATTTGGTGGCCACGCCATGGCCGCCGGCTTAACTCTTGAGGAGAAGCAGTTAGAGACATTTTCTGCAGCCTTTCAAGAGTATGTGTACCGAGCACTCAATCCTGAAGATCTAAAGGCCAAGGTGATTACTGATGGTTGCTTAGNATCTGATCATATAAATATGGAAACCGCAGAACTTCTCAGAGAATCGGGCCCTTGGGGTCAGCAATTTCCGGAACCCTGCTTTGAAGGCATATTTACTATTAAACAGCAGCGTGTCGTAGGAGAGCATCACTTGAAGTTNGTTCTGACGCAGGAAGCTGAGCCATATACTGATATCGATGCTATTTATTTCAATATGGATTTAGAGCATTGGCCTAATCAACTTATTCAACAAGCGCGCTGTGTCTATCGTCTAGATATCAACGAATTTCGAGGTCAGGAAAAGCTACAGTTACTGATTCAATATATGCAACCTGAAATATCATAAAAAGTTCAGCGAGAGTAGCGTGTTCGAATCTTCACTTTAGACATATTTAGTACTTTTTAGTGAAGACTAAGCTGCTAATTTAATCTTGTTTTTCGCAATCTTGAAAACTCCTAGATAACCATGCACACTGCCGCAATTTTCAGACTGTGATCAATCCTAAAGTAGGTCGGGTCCATCAATTTTGCGAGAACAAGGTCACGATGAGTTTTAAAACGGAGATAAGAGCAGATTTATTTTTGCTTGTAACAGCCCTTATTTGGGGATTCGCCTTTGTCTTTCAGAGTATGGGTATGGACCATGTTGGCCCCGTGACTTTTGTCTTTGGTCGATTTGTTGTNGCNGCTNTTGCAATACTGCCGATCTGGTATTTGATGGAAAAGCCCAAAAAGATATTTCATTATCAATCAGCGGACAAAAAAGCTCTGCAGTTGGGCGTTATTATGGCTCTGGGTATGTTGGTTCAACAGCAAGGCTTACTTTATACCACAGTGGGCCGAGCAGGCTTTTTAACGGGGGTTTATGTTGTCTTTGTCCCTTTGTTGGGTTTGCTTATGGGTACCAAAACTGAGTGGCCAACATGGTTGGGTGTGATTTTTGCTATGTTTGGATTGTATTTTCTGTCTCAAATTAAAGCAGATCAGTTTGTAATAGGTGACACTCTAATACTGATTAGTTCGGTCGCTTGGGCATTACACGTTATTTATACCGGTAAAGTT
>NYWV01000005.1 GCA_002685195.1 Porticoccaceae bacterium | reverse complement strand
CCCTGCACTCGTTTAGTTCACTTGAACTTAAATGAAACCAGTAGTTAATCAAAAAGGAATGAACATGGATAATCTATCAAATGAAGACGTTGTCATCGACAAGCTGGAGGAAATGATGACTTGGAACACATTTGCCCGTTCACTTGTTAATCAGCACCTCGCAAAGGGACGGCTGTCACCTAATCAATGGGCCGCTGCCGAGCGGATGATTGCAAAAATGGCTGCAAACAAGGTGGCCCGTGATGCTAAAAGCGTTGACGTTAACGTGGGCAAGATAAATGACCTTCTTGTTCACGCTAAGGTTAAGCGACCTGTATTCAGGGCCGAGGGCCTCAAGTTTAGCCTTGCACCCATCACCCTCAAAAATGGGCAACCCGCTGCTAATGCTGGTGCAGTCTATGTGAAGGCTGGGGATGAATACCAAGGAAAGATATCTGGCGGCAAGTTTCATGCTGGCAGGGACTGCCTAGATGACACGCCTCAGGCGGTTGTCAGGGCTGCTCAAGACCCTCGCGGGGTTGCGGTACAGTATGGGCGCGACACAGGCATCTGTGCCTGTTGTGGGCGTACTCTGACAGACCCCGTGAGCATAGAGATGGGTATAGGGCCTATCTGTGCAGAGAAGTGGGGCCTGTAGCCCCAGAAAGGGACGCTATGTGGGAAGTTAGATCAAACTGGGTGTGGCCTGAGGGCCGCACCTTGGAGTGCAGGAATGAGCCTGTCACTGAATGGACGCAAGCTATATCTGTTGAGACTGAGACAGAGGCCCGTGAATGGTGGGCATGTTGGGCCAAAAATTGGCCTGACCCCACAAGGACAGAAACAATGACCTCGCCCACTGGTGAAGTTGTAGAGCGGAGGGTTGGATGATGGCTGTACACTTTGTCGGATTTAGGACTGACGCAGAGCATAGTGCAGCGGTCAAGGTTTGGGGAAAGCCAGACTTTGTCCATATGTGGCATGACCACAGAATGCAGGGTGATATAGACGATGATCTAGATACCGTTGTGTTTGGATCAAAAGGCAGTCTGACACCCTCAAAATTCTCATGGCAAGACCATGAGCTATGGTGAAAGGAAATTAATGTCAAAGTATGTCGAGATCACTTTGATGCTAGAAGAAAAGACCCTGCGCGACATCAAACTGATGTGCAACATAAAGCGCATGGTAGGGCGCGAGGACATGTGTTCAGAGTCTTGGTTAAAAGTTATTCAAGCTATGCAGGATCAGAAAAACGCTGCTGATATCTGCCTTAAAGAATATAGAGAGGATTAACACCGTATGACTGAAACACTACATGAACAGGCGCAGGGCCTCAGGGACTATGCTGAGGCTCTGGACCTAAGCATAGGTGCAACCGTCAGGGCCTACGGCTCTGGGGTTCGACCCGCATGGGTCAGCGAAGACATTGCAATGGATACTATGCTTCGTGATCAGGCTCTTGCTGAGGCTGACCGCATTGAGAAAAGTTCAAGTGAACCAAAATAAAATCATGCTAACGCCGTTAGCGTGATTAACCATAATCAAAACTGGAGGCCAACATGGCAAACATTACTCAACTGATTACACGCACGAAGGCTGCTGTTCACTACGCAGTAAACCTGTCTGAGGATGCTGATGCATCTGAACACAGCACCATGTACTGGGTGTCAGAACCGGGACTTGGTAAGACATCAGGCATCAAACAGATCGCCCGTGAGCTTGACCTCAAGCTGGTCATAGTCGATCTGGCTCAGTCAGAGCCAACTGACATATGTGGCACTAATTGGATCAAAGATAACCCTGACGGGACACGGTCCATGACACGGCTCAAGCCTGAGTGGTTCCCTGAGGAAGGCACCAAGGGCATCCTGTTCTTTGACGAGGTCGCGCAAGGCGAGAAGGCAAGCCTCAATGTGGTGGGTCAGGTGATCCATGAGCTACGGGCGGGACCGCACAAGCTACCGCATGGCTGGGTCTGTGTCGCTGCGTCCAATGGGATCAAGGACAAGGCTGGCGTCCAACGTCTGCCTAGTCAGTTGAAGGACCGCTTCAACTTCCAATACCTTGAGGTCGATCTTGAAAGTGTGATCAAGTACTTCAGGTCAATTGGTGCAGACGAGCGCATCTGCGCTTACCTGCGCTTCAGACCTGAGTGGGTACACCGCTTCAATGCAGACGCCGATAGTTGCCCAACACCACGGTCATGGCACCGTGTCTCCAATGTTCTCAAGTGGGGCTTGGATTGGGAAGACATGCTAGAGTGTATAGCTGGTGAGGTAGGCCCTGCCGCTGCTGGTGACTTTGCTGGGTTCTTGAAGCTCTATGAGAGCTGCCCAGACATTGATGAACTGATCGCCAGCCCTATGGCTGCTGAGGTGCCGAAAGACATGGGCGTTATGTATGCCATCTGTGCTGCGCTGGCTACGCGCATGAACGATGACAATGCTGACAACATCATCAAGTTCCTCAATCGCTTGCCGCAAGGTGAGTTCGCGGCCTTTGTAATCAAGGACGCCTACAACCGTGACAAGGAACTCAAGTCTAACAAGGCCATACGGGCATGGTGCCTAGACAATGGTCATGTTTTGTTGGTCTGATCTATCTGGGGTGGTGATATAGCCACCCCTCACCTAACATCAAAATGGAGATTAAAATGTACGATACTGTCTCAGTCCCATACGTCATTGACCGTCTGGACGATGTTATTAAAAAGTTCAACCCTGAAGATCATGAGCATGGCCTAGGTGATGCTTGGTATATGCATGAAGAGCTGCAAGAGTTGCGGCATGAATTGATCTATAACATGGGCGTCAATAGCCTCAACAGGCAGAAGGAAACCAGTACATGAGGATGCCAACAGGCGAAGACATGATTGGCGGGGTTGCACTCGCTGTAATTATTATCGGAACAATCTTTATTGTTCACGGTGGTGGTTAAGTTCAATTGAACCAAAGGGAAATCAAAATGTGCTATCTTGAAGATCTTTTCTCTGAAGTTGCACCAGATGTAATGGCGTCTGATAAGCTTTCAAAGACCGTTGTTGCACAATGTTTCAAAAACCAAGACCAAGGCTGGGGCAGTGTGTGGACGCTTTCAATAGATGGCGTTTCGCAACGAGGCGTTTACGCAGAGAAAATGGAATACTTTGTCGATGTGTTGGATCGCATTCAGCACGAATTAGACATGGACAATCTGCATATTCTTTAATTAGGGAAATCAAAATGGAATACAAACCAAAATTAAAAGTATCTCGCGGCACCACACGGCTGGTTGTCAACTCACCATTCTTTGGCTCAATGCTGTTGACCATGCCAGTGGTAGAGGATGCTGACACCCCGACGATGGCTACAGATGCTAGCAAAGTCTACTGGGGCGAAGCCTTTGTTGAGCGATGCACTGAAGAGGAAGTGACAGGCGTTCTGGTTCATGAGGTCATACACGTTACGAACAAGCATATGTTCAGGCGGGGTGACCGTGACATGGATCGTTGGAACTATTCATGTGACTTTGCAGCCAACCCCATTGTCCTGTCCATTGCAGAGCAGACTAAGACTAAATCTGGCAAGGCTATCATGGCCCTGCCTGAAGGCGCACTGTACGACGAGCAGTATCTAGGCATGAGTGCCGAGGCTATCTACAACCGCTTGCCTGAGGACTACGAGCTTCCTGAGGGCGCATGGGTCAGCGGATACATGGATGCGCGAAACGAAGACGGCAGTAAGCCTTCACCCTCTGAAGAGGCTGCAATGGAAGCCAACCTAAGTGCTAAGATCATGATGGCTGCTAACTCTGCAAAATCTGTCGGCAAGCTACCCGCTGAGATCAAGAGTGTGATCGACAGAATGCAGCGCAATCAAATCCGCTGGGAAGACAGTGTGCAACGGTTCATGGGCGGCGATGAGCGTGATGATCGTAGCATGGCTAAACCTAGCCGTAAAATCTGGGGCATGACGGGTATGATCATGCCGTCAGTTGTCAAGAAGGGCGCAGGGCATTGGGTGCTAGCTGTAGACAGTAGCGCGTCAGTGTCCGACAGAGAGATTGAGTACTACATTGGCGGCATCAATGCCATCAGTAATGACCTGTCACCCAAGTCGATCACCGTAATAACCTGTGATGCGCGTATTCAACAGGTGCAAACATACGAACAAGGTGAGGAAGTCACCTCAGTGTCGGCGCATGGGCGCGGCGGCACAAGAGTATCCCCAGTGTTTGATTACATCGCAGAAAAAGACCTGCCTTGTGACAACATGGTATACTTCACCGACATGGACATCTATGATTACCCAGATGCCAAGCCTGACTACCCCGTAATGTGGGTTAGTAGTTGGGTTGACGGTGACCCTGCCCCTTGGGGCGAGACTGTGTATCTGAACACACGGGGTTAAAGATTGCGGCGGGGACGACTTCCATCCCTGATTTACCTGACCGAGGTGGCAGGGAGACCGCGAACCACCTCACTAATCAATCAAAAGGAAATAGATATGTCTGAAGAAGAAAAGAAAGCACAAGCATTTCGCGTAATAGATGCACTAATGGAAAGTGGTGAACATCACGCATTTTCGCTCGCC
This sequence comes from Porticoccaceae bacterium, assembly GCA_002685195.1. Lineage (GTDB taxonomy): Bacteria > Pseudomonadota > Gammaproteobacteria > Pseudomonadales > Porticoccaceae > HTCC2207. The sequence goes on along the minus strand of NYWV01000005.1, from coordinate 57,957 downwards.
CGTCACCTTCCCGATCTTATTGATTGCGATAGGTATGAAGCCAAAGACTATATTCTGGAATGGTGTAAGCGCGGCAGGTTAGATACCAGTAGGCCAGCTCAATGAAGTATTGGGGTCCATTGAAAGAAAAGTTTCAACAGCAAAGATTAGCAGTTCATGGCGAGATCGCAGTTGAGTTTGCTCAGATAAGTGCGTGTTGGAAAAGAGTTGATAGCTTGAAGGAAAAGCTTCAAGGCATTTATGACAAGGAGAGTGATGAAATTGATGTCCTGATCAAGGTCATGATGAAGGATGGCTTTACTAAGAAAGCTATATCCAAGACCACGGGGTTGAGTCTGTGGAAGATAAGACAAAGAATTAAAAAGTTCAATTGAACTTAACTGGAGGTACTATGTACAATATTGATCAAGACTTTTTCATTGATGGCACTGAGCTTAAAATACAGTGGAAAGATGACCACGGTCAAATCAATGAAGATGAGTTTAATTACATAAAAGAAGCTCAGTTCATTGAGAACCACAAGTTGTTAATGAATAACCTTGAAGTTTTCCTTGGAAGAGAAAAGACATCTAAACTTGGCAATGCTGATAATGAAGTTGAGCAAGGCCCTTCCCCTTACCCTTGGCCCACAAAACTATCAAAGATAAAGACAGAGGACTTCTTCAAAAAGTTGTCCAACGGCTCTATGTACTCTTACTTCAGCAAGGAAGAGGAACATGTCACTAGTATGATCAAATCTTTAATGACCGGAGACACTACAAGAGGGGTTATGTCTACATGGCGTGACTGTCGCAATGCCATATCTGAAATTAGGTCAAATCGTAGGAAAGTGGTGAGCCTAAACAGCATTGCTAAAGAAAGGTCTACAATCAAGAGTAAAGCAGCATTAAGCATCACTCAGCAATGGCCCTCTGCTAACTTCGCAGTTGAGGTTTATTCTGACCCTCATAGCTGTGGTGTGGACCCTGCGACCCGTGGCATTAGGCTATCAGACAACACAATCAAACTTCATATAACTTGGATTAGGCGTGTGTTCAATCACGGTATCGCTAAGGCCAAAGCAGGGAATGGGCCTAGATTTGTTCTCAACGCCATCCCTGTGACGGTCAAAAGAAATGGCTATTACCGAGGACGCAAGCCAAGCAATCTTGAGTTCAGAACCTATGAAGCTCAGACCGTTCAGCATAAGAAAAACAAAGTCCAGATACAGAATGAATGGGTTTTGGTTTATGATGGCTTCGATCAATCAATCACCGCTGTCGGTAAGAACTATATGCAAGCAATGTCACTACTTGAGCGGCGTGTGAAAGATGCAACCTTACGCGCCCTTGATATGTAACTTCAATCAAAAGAGAGAGTAAATTCATGACTAAAATTACAATAACAATAGACAATGATCAGGAAACAAATAAGGCTCCAAAAGTTGAGTTGTTGCGTAGGTCTGTATTAAATCCTGATGACAAACCTTTGACTGAAGTTGACCTACCCCGCGTCCGTGAGCAGCCTCTACCAATGGATTGGAATATTGAATCAAAGGTAAGAGAGTTAAGGTTTAAAATGTGGGATGCTGCATATGTCGAGTGCGAAGGCAATAAAACAAAAATGTTTGTGCTTCTTGGATATGCCAACTATCAGACGCTTGCAAATCAGATGAAAAGCAATGGATATATAATTCCTAAAGACAGATAAGATAATAAAAAAAGCCAGCCCCATAATAAGGGCTGGCCCTCTAGAGAGAGAGAGTGGTCCGTCTGTGTTGAGGCAGACGAGGCGAGGTTGGGAGGAGAACCTCATGAACCCCCATAACACCACAAATAAACAACGTCAACAACTCTGAACTAGTTCATTTTATTTGCTAGTTCGTTTCTTCTTCTCTTCATTCTTGTTAATTTATCTCTCATCTTTCCAAACTCTTTATTAATTACCTTGATAGAATAGTCTAAGTCTTCAAGTTTTTTCTCATCAGATTTACCGTGACTACCACCGTTGTAGTTCTGATGACCGAGGCCATAATTCTCAGTCCTCCCGTCATTCTTCTCAAGGTGCCTCGCGTTCTCCACAATCGCCATTTCTTTCCACCGTTCTAAAGCCGTCATTTTCTTCCCTTTTGCTTTCCAAATCTTTCATCAACCTTGAAAGTTCTTCTCTCAGCATTTTATTTTCGTTGAGTACCCGTGAATATTCAGTTCTATTTATCATGTCATACACCATCATTTTGGTTCACTTGAACCTTTCTATAGTTCGACTGTCACCTGACTGAATTAACTTATCCATGATCTCGCTACATATTCTCATTGCCTCTCTTTTGTTTAACTCTGCACTGATAAGCTCTGTACCTTGACCCCAGATAAATAAGGTGACGCCTTCGCTTTCATCTAACGGCCTTGCAGATACCAGCTTTTTAGAATGGTACGTCATCATCATCATCCTCATTTATGATTGGCCCATCTAGAATGGGATCATGAAACCTTTGCCTGTAGCATGATGTGAGCATATCAAAGTCAAGCTCAGTGACGCCCTGTTTGCCAACCCAACTGAACCTACACTTCCAGACATGTATCTCTGACTCAACGGTCCTGACAGGGTCTGGCCTATGCACTGTAAGCCCAACGTCTGCCTTAGCGAACCATGCTGCCGATCCAGAGATGTCATAGCCTTTAGGAGCTGGCACCTTGCCATCTGCACCTCGCATCATCTTAGTTGGGTGAGCTACAAACCAGATGTGTACACCGTGCGCCTGTGCGAAGACCCTGATCTTTGTCAGCAAGCTTGAGACCCAATCTGTCTCGCTAGCATCACCTGTTCGTTGGATGTAGTTGTATGGATCAATGATGGCACCCCTGACCCCATGACGCATGACTGCCACCTTTAGCCTATCAACAATGTTGTCTATCGTGCTTTGTGATCCATCTGCTTGATACAGGAAAGAGAAGTGATCCTGTACGAACTTCTTGCCATGATTCAAATCATCGTAGCTCAAACGATCTGTCTGGCCCTCAAAGAATGGCTTGCGCTTAAACTTAGAAATCAACTTAGCGATGTGTAGCCTTGGCTCGTTCTCAAATGAACAGACGGCAAACTTCCAGCCTTTGGACTGAGCCATGTTAACCATGATCTGATCAATGAACTCTGATTTTCCTGAAGATGGATGCCCAGTAACAATTGTTAGCTGTCCCTCTGAGACAGTGTAAAGCTCATCGACATTGTCATAGCCTGTGCTTTCGCCACGGCCCATACCCTTCTCGTAAATCTCATCCAACTCATCATAGAAATGCTCTGCCTGATACAGGCCAGCTACAGGCCACGGCCTTGAGTTGACGATCAGATCATCAATGCCATCGGTGCCTCGCTTCATCAGAACATCATTGGCATCCTTGCACTTGTCATCGAAGTCGATCTTCCAGCACTTGTCTTTGCCTATGCGCCGTGCAATCTCTTCAGCCATTGCCTGACCTGACGCATCACCATCTGTTGCGATGATGACCTTAGATGACATCTCAATGCGCTTCTTTGCATTCCAGATAAACTTGAACTTATTATCTTCGTTAGGGTCTATCTTGCCATCAACCACCTTCATCACTGCACCGTTAGGGACAGAGACCACACTGCTGTACCCAGCTTCCATGAATGCCAACGCATCCATCTCGCCCTCGCAGATTATCATTGCTTCCTTTGGTTCAACATTCTCAATGTTAAACATGGTTGAAGGCGCACCGTTGCAAGAAAAACCTTTAAGTTCAATTGAACGTATTTTAGATGCGTATGTCTGTCCCTTGTTTTGATACGGGAACATAATACATTCAGTCTCTTTCCCTGCTGATTGTATCCAATGGCTGACTGTTTTTAGGCCAGCCTTACGCGCTGTATCTTCTGAAATCCCCCTGCCCTGTAGCCACCTTAATGAAGCTGATGATAAGTCTGTTTCTTGTAGTTTTTTTGCTATTGCCACAGGCCTCTCCTTAAATATTATTTTCTCTCCCAAGTTGACTGCCCCTTGCTCATCACAGTGCCAACACTGATACAGGGCTTTTTCGTTGTCAATTTTGAGAGATAGCGTTCTGTCTGTCTTCTTCTTGCGGTTGTGACTGCATATGGGGCAAACAACCTTGTGTTGTCCTTGTCCAAGTCTTACAGCCACCCCCCGCATTTGCTCTTTCAACATTGCGGTTCTCCATCTCTGGCACTACCCTAATTCTGAAGGTGCCTGAGTGTCAATATTTTTTTTTGAGCTACGCTAATAATATTCAAAGATATCAATGTCTTACTATATATAGTAGTAGTATATATAATAACTACTATAGATATCTCTTTACTGTAGTAAGCTAGAGCTACTCTAATAGTTTATATTATATAGGCTGGGATATCGTATATGTCACAAGGGCTGACCTTGATAATCGTTCTGGGGGCACCTCTGTCTAAACCCCAGTAAACAAACTTCTGTTTGACCTGTCTGTCATTGGCGTAAATAAAATCCTGCATACAATCTAAGATCAGACTTTCATCCAAGTCAGGTCTGCGACTGCCGTAATAGATCATCATCTCAACCTTTAAATCACCCTCAAGCATATGCTCAAGCTTGGGGCATTGAGCCTTGAACATCTTGACGTATCCCAGAGCCTTCTTGCTTTTGATGAATGACGGCCTACCAGCTATCACCACGGCCCTGCGTGAATTGGCCTTTGATGCTGGCTCACCAGCTATCTCAAACCGCGCCTCTATCGCTTGCATTGTTCCACTGTCGAGCATTTTGTAAGCTACCTTTCCTGACATAAAATTACCTATTGCACCTATATCGTTTAGATGGTACAACCCTAACAGAGAGTGGAGACTTTACAAATGAAAATCACAAACGAGTTTGGCTTGCCAGATGCATTCGTTAATTTTGCCCGTGATGACAAGTACACGAAGGGCAAAGCTGACATCAGTGTAACCACATTGATCGACAGCCCACGGGTGCGACTGATGAAAGATAAGCATCACTCAGACATTGTGTCTGATGTTGTCGATAAGGTGTGGCCCTTGTTTGGTACAGCCGTCCATCACATCCTTGAAAGCAGTAAATCGCAAGAGAACGTGACCATTGAGGAACGCCTGTTTGGGCAAGCCAATGGCTGGACCCTGTCTGGTGCGGTTGACCATCAAGAAGTTTTGGATGATGGCACCGTCAGAATTACAGATTACAAAGTGACCAGTGTGTGGTCAGTGATCTTTACCAAGGACGCATGGGCTTGGCAGCAGAACTGCTATGCATGGCTGCTTGAGAATGACCCGAACTGTAAGAACGCAGGGCGTAAGGTCAGCAGCATTCGCATATGCGCCATTGTGCGTGATTGGTCACGCCGTAAGGCTCAGATGGAGCCAGACTATCCTAAAGCCCCTGTAGTGCTTATTGAGCTGCCTCTGTGGACGCCTGAGGAAAGGGCCGACTTTGTAAGCTACAGATCGGCACTGCACCAAGAAGCAGAGATCAACCATGAGTTGACTGGAATGATGCCAGTATGCTCTAAAGAAGATATATGGGCAAAGCCTGAAAAGTGGGCGGTAAAAAAGAAAACAGCTAAAAGGGCCTTGAGGGTTTTTGGAACTGAGGCTGAGGCCAATGAGTTTTCTGACAACCATGCAGACAAAACATTCGTTGAGTATAGAGCTGGAGAAGCCACAAGGTGCGAAGGCAACTACTGCAACGTGGCTGAGTTTTGTGATCAATTTAAGGGGGCGCAGTTGTGAAGATTGAGGCTTGAGTATTGAAGTGGCACCAGCCTTGATGTCTGACCTGACATACATAGACAGCTTGCAGAAAAAGAATGCTGAAGAGCTGGCATTCTATCCAAGTCAAGTCTTTGAGCGTGAGGTTGAGAACTTCAGGGTTCTATTAGCCAGAGTGAACGGTGACCCAGCGGGTTACATTTACCACGGCTCTTTTGGTGACACTTTAAGGATACACCAAGCCTGTATCCAATACGATCTAAGAGGCCAGCTTTATGGTGCAGAGTTAATACGGCACCTGACAGGAATGGCTAAAGTGAATGCAAGCAATGCCATATCACTGCGATGTGGATCAGACATAGAGGCAAACGGGTTCTGGAAGAATATGGGCTTTGTTTGTGAGCGTGTCACGGAAGGGGGAATTAGAAGAAGGAGAGATATTAATCATTGGTTCTTACAGCTACAGCCAACGCTGTTCCCAATGGTCACCACTGAACCATCAAATAAAAAGAAGGATGCATCTGTGTGGGCCAAGGGTAGGAAGAAGGGCTTTACTCAGAATAGCTTCCTAAGAGGTAAATCAACTAAAGAATACCGATCTGCCATTGAGGCATCGGTAAACAAAGAGAGAGAATAATATGCCAACTAAAAAGAAAAAAGATGAAGATAAAAAGAATGAAGATTTAAGTTCAATTGAACCTAACTGGAAGCCAAGAAGCGTCTGGGATACGCTCAAGGAAATAAGTGTAAACGAACACACAGAAAAAAAGAATGGCCTGACATATCTATCATGGTCTTGGGCTTGGGGTGTACTCAAGGATTACTATCCTAACGCCACCTTTGAAAAGGTTATACAGCCTAGCGGTCTACCCTACATAAAAGATGATCAAGGATATACCTACGTTCAAGTCACGGTGACCGCTGGCAATGATATAGTCACTGAGTTGTTTCCCGTGACGAACTACGCGAATAAGCCTATCCAAAACCCCAATAGCTTTGATGTAAACACAGCGCACCAAAGATGCTTGGCAAAGGCAATAGCCTACCTTGGTTTAGGTCACTACATATACGCTGGCGAGGACATGCCTCAGGATAGCCCCTCAGAGGCTGTGAGCGGCCCTGTGAGCGCACCTGCGACCAAACAGGCACCATCTAAGGGGTTCCCAACCATATCAGGCCCTGACGGCGTCCCTGTGAAGAATACTGGATGGTCTATGGTATCAGAAAGCTTTTCTGGGCTTTTAACCTTAGTGGAAACCACAGAACACCTTACTAATTTTTGGAAGGCAAATCAGAAGACGCTGGATCAGTTAAAGGATGCCAGCCCTAAACTGTATGAAGAAACAATTGCTTCATTCAGCAAACGTAAAACAGAACTCAAAGGAGCAGCAGCATGAGTGATGGATACAAACCGAGCGGTGCATTATTTCAAAATGAACGCAAGCAAAAGCCAAATCACCCAGATTACAATGGGTCATTAGAGTTGGGACATGAGGTCATTCAAGACCTTATGGATCAAATGCAGTCTGGCATTGAGAAGCCAGTACTTGACTTGGCTGGATGGCGCAAAGTTAGCAAAAATGGAAAGAACTTTCTTTCTTTGGTTGGTGACATGAACTGGAAGCGTAAGAAAGAACTGCAAGAGCGGGGCGGCTATCGGAATAATTCACAGCCGACATACAATAATAAGGAAGAGGTGCCATTCTAATACCCAAACAAAATAGGGTTAAGGATGAGAAGTATCTGAATACCGTGCGGGGTAAGCCCTGCATGGTGTGCAGACGGGCTGGAGAGGCTCATCACCTACAATTCGCAGAGAAGCGGGGCGTGGGATACAAAACAGGAGATAACTGGGTAGTGCCGCTTTGCAGGGATTGCCACATTGATCTTCACGCCTACGGGAACGAAAGGGTCTGGTGGGCATTGAATGGAGTGGACGCCAAAGAGTGGGCGCACATGAATTGGCAAAAATACGGAGAAATCAAATGAAAGAATATCAGAGAGAAAAAGCAATAAAGGAAATAAGTGGAACAACTTGGAGTAAATATGAGATAGACTTCTTGAAAGATCAAAACAAGAAGAATGTTTCAGCTCCTGTTATTGCAAAAATGCTTAACAGGTCAGTAAAGGCTGTTAATGTAAAGCTTTACAAGATCAGAAAAGAAAATCGTTCTCCTGCTGATAATGGTTCGCAATCCTTGAAAGATGTGATTAAAAAGGATGACTTGGTAGCTGATATGTTAGCACCTAAGCCTTTAAATAAAAAACCTAAGAATTCTAAGAGAAAAAAAGTAAGAAATTACAAATACACAAGAGAAGAAAACCAAATAGTTTTAAGGATGTTGGGCAGGTTTACTATTGAGGAGATTGCCGAAAGACTTGATGTTCTTGGAGATATGAATGGCAGAAAAGAAAAAAGAAGTACTAGAAGTGTTTATGCTAAAATTCATAGAATTTACGCTGAAGCATCTCATACGTTAGCAGCTTCATTAGATTTTTCTGAAGAATATAAAGCAGTAGGAGTTGTTCGTGACTCAGCTTATGAAAGAATGAAGCCTCAAACGATAATCACTAGAAAGAAGTTGTTGGCTGAATTAACCCCAGGAATGGAATCACTTTTTGGAACAGATCATGAAAAGTCTGATGACAAACCTGATGAACACTGGCAGAACCAAAAGGTTAATCCAATAAATGAACGGCATGTTGAGCTGAAGACTTGGCATAAACCAAAGATTAATCTTTCAGAAAAAAAAGAAGAAACCTTATCGCTTAAGCCACGGGACATAGTGCCAGAGCCAATGGTCCAAGTAACATCGACAGAGATGAACGAGTTGCTTAAAGCTGTAGAAGGACTGAAACCAACGGAAGAACCAAAGAAAAAAGGTTTCTTCAGGAGATTGTTCAGTGGATGATGTGGTAGACATTAAAAATGCAGCGATGGGATTTGAGGCCGTAAAGGTCTCAATGTCTCAAGACCGCAATGGGGTCATCTTGAGGCTGAACGTACACCCTAACGACTGCCCTTCCAATCTTCATACCGATTGGGTTGGCACTCGGTACATGGTTGGCATGGTAAAGCTTACAGATGATGACAAGCCTGACGATAGGGCCGATATGGTAGCTGTTGAAAAGCTTATAGCATCCGCTGGGCTGCTTTGTCGTAATGATGATTTCGGCAGGTACATGTTAGAGGCTGGCCTTACAGAAACCAGTACAGAAGACGCTTGCGTATCTGCTGTTAGAGAAATTTGCGGTATCAAATCGCGGTCAGAATTTAGAAATAACACAGAGGCTAGACAAAAGTTTGAGTCTTTAAGAGAGGATTTTAGGTTATGGATGAAGTAAAACCATTGCTTGTTGATTTAAACCAAATCGCTAAGATAATTGGCATGAGCAAAGGAACTGTCAGGTCGATCATCAAAACTGACAAAACCTTTCCTAAGCCTATTGTCTTCAGCACTAGAATACGAAGATGGAAGATGGGTGAAATTAACAGGTGGTATTCACAAGTTCTTGGGGAAAAACTTCCTGATGAAGAGCCAAGAAAGAAACGTAAGTATGTACGCAAACCAAAAGAAGCTTAGGGGAAGTGCATTGATAGAACATACACGCAAATCAACAAAACTAGCTTTAGGCACATTATTGTGCCTAGAGGGTGTGTTTGGTGTAATGTCCAACAAGATGGATGAGGGCGATAGCATTGATCCGTCAGAAATACCTGATGATTGTCCAGAAGACTTAGTGTTTGATGTGGAAGATGACATCATACACAGGGCAATCATAGATTGGACGCCAACTAGCAATATGATGAAAAATGTTTTGACGCGCTGGCCTGATGCTGATGAAATTGAACAGAAGAAAATGTGTAATATGTTGACACAGCACATACCAAGTTTAGAAACTATATGCGTACTACGTGGGTTTATGGAAGTATCAGTAAACGCACTAATACACTTTGAACCTAGCAATGAAACCATGCAGAAAGTAAAGGCACTACAATTATCAATGATTGATCTTGATAGATACATAATAAGCAATTGTCATAGCTGAATGGGTCTTGGCTTGCCCTGTTCAGTTATCCCGCAGGGGGCGGTCGGCTAGGTGTTCATACAGCCTAAAAACACCCTCAATACAGGCTTAGGCCAAACGGTAAGTTTTTTGTATTGGCTTATCATAGTCCACCTGAGTGACTGTAGCCCCACCCTTGGGTTTTGGGTGGGGCGTTTATTTTGGTTCAATTGAACTTAAATGTTAGCAGCAGCTCTAATACCAAATGATATTATTTTTTTCTTTTGTTCTCTGAGCTGACTAAGAAGCTGTTCCCGTCTTTCTTCAGTTATGTTCTGAGCGTTCTTAACAATGTTGACCCGCTGAGAGTTCTTACGTCTAGCTGCCTCAGCCCTCCTCATACCAGCGATTGCCTTTATCTCATCAGGATAACGCTCTTTGGCTGCTTCAAACCGTTCACGGTCACCAGCCTCATATGCGTTCTTTAGTTCCTGTCTGGCAACATTAATCCTGTCACGCTTATCAATGTAGACACTAAGATTTTCGCTGTCACCAATGTTACCTATGAGCTTCCTTGCCAGCGGGAAGTCACGGCCCACTGTATTCCAGAAGTCCTCAGCGTTGTCAGCACTGGCAAGCTTAGGTCCAACCTCTAGGCCACGTTGAATGGTCTTACCTGTGGCACCTGTTATGTAGTCATACCAAAACTCTAGACTGTCTGGTGACCAATCTATCCATCCAGAGACAGCGTCACTGCCACCCGTAAGCTCATTGAGGGAATTGGCTATAGATACAGCCGTTGGTGATGTGCTGCTCCAATACAGGCTAGCGTCAGAGGCTATTTGATTAGGGAATGCAGTTTTAACAATATCTCTACCAGAGAAGTCTTTGTTGGTGCCGTACAGTGAAATAAATGGATCGGCAATGGTTGGTGCTGCAAAGTTTAAGAAATGCTCTGAGCCGCCCAATGGATTTACAACTTCAAGAAGGGTACTGCCTATGGATTTGCTGGCTTGATCTATACGCTTGCCACCACGAACATATTGAGCAGATGCCCTGCCAGTGTTGTATAGCATATTCATGCCGTATGGCATTGGAATGCTAAAGTAAGGTGTGTCTTCAAGAAATGGCGTCATGATAACCCAGTTATGTTCAGCAACATAATCTGGTATTTTATCAACTTCTTTAATGCCATCCTCATCTTCTTCAGACATTGCAGCATTTAAGCTGTCCATCAAGGCACCAACAGCCATTATGCCGCCAACGTACTTAGCAAGCTTGGCCTTTGGCATACGGGACAAAGACCTAAGGAAGAAGAACGATCCTTGAAGTGATGCGTTATAAAACAGGTACAGAGAGTTCACAAAGCCACCCCAATCACCAGACTTACCAAAGTCCACAGTAACGCTTCTAGCGGCCTGTGCGGCCCTCTCAGGCGACACTCCAGCGTCTTTAAGCGCATGGAAGGTTGTCACCCTTACCGAGTTCTCAAATATAAGGTTGTAGTCTTCCATAGCCTTGACCAAAGGCTTACCAGCCTTATTCCAAGCCGCTCTGGATTTACCGCCAGCGTCAGACATATCATTCAGCACATCACCTAAATTACCTATTTGATCCGCTAGGCTATTCATTGGGTTTGCTGCGCTTGCACCACCAGCGGCCCTAAACTCTTTGTACTTCTTTGCCCAATCAGAACTGTCATCACCGTTTCTAATGGAACGCTTCATGCCAGCTATTGCTTTCGGTACATTGGTCATAACGGTAGACTGTAGGCCCTTAGCGTCAAACTCTCCAAGGCTAATGCCAGCGGCTTGAATATCTCTGGCGAGGTTGGAGATTAGGAACTCAGGGTTCCATGATGTGTTAATGTTTGACAGCCACCTGTTTAGTTTCTGTGTGCCTCTCAGGATTGCATTTGCATTCTGTGCAGTCCAAACATTCTTGCCAGTAAAAGCACCAGCTAAGTTGAGCTGGTCTTGATAAAACTGATATACAACTTCATTACCGCCCTCTTTGACAATAAGTATGTCATCACGGTTTTTGTAATTTGAATCAACGCCCATAACGACTTGACGGTTCTTCATAATTCTTCTTGATGGCTTCTGTTGTAGTATCTCACCATAGGATTGCATCTTGGCTGGCTCATTTCTTACAAGCTCCAACCAAGACTGACCGACTTTATTGCGCTCACCGCGAGTGATAGTGTCGGTGTTCTGTAACATGGCGTTGAAGGATACATCACGACCATAAGACCTACGGCCCATGACCCTTTGATCCTCACGCCCCTTGGCACCATACTTAGGTGTCGATGGAACACCTGATGTGCCTGACTCTTCATCCATTTCCATGTGTCCTTTTAGGGGAACATAGAATTGATAGTTTGGTCCATTTGAACTTAAAGTAGCTTGGTCTGGCTGTAGCCCATATGCAAACCGTTCATCGTTAGTGTCTTTTACGATTGCGCGTATGGCTCTTTCGCCTTCAGCAATGGCGTTCCTGTCCCGTGGTACAAGCTGTGTATCAAACCAACCAATGATGGCATCTGCCTCAAGGTCAGACATGCCAGAACCCATGTCGTTGGTGCTGTCGATTGACCTGACATATGCGTTACGTTCCTTAGCGTGTTTGGCGTAAAGATAGGTATCAAGAAGTGATAGGCTCTTAGACTGAGGGTCTTTCATATTATAAGCTGCAAGACCTTCAGACGCGCCCTGCATACCGTTGTTGCTGGCATACTGACGAGCCGCATTGTTGGACACCTGAACTAAGTTGTCTATCTGTCTGTCTGAAATCCGCATCTTGTTAACGGCCTTAGCAACATCTCTATATATAGTGTCCTTTCTGGTTGCTATCTTATCACCAGTTATACCTACGCTAAGTTGCTGCTGTAAGTAAGGGTCCATAGCGTCAGTGATGGTTGCGCCAAGACGTTTGAGATCATCAATGACACGACCAACAGGCAAGAAGCTGTCTTGTATCTTCTGGAAGAATTTATCTGCCGCCTTTTGACCCACAGACTTGTCATTGGTAAAGCGATTTATTTGCTTCGCCAAGAAGTCAGAGATCGTGGTGTACCGCATCATCTGGTTGTTCATTGCGGTGGCATTGCTTGTGCCACTTGCAGCGGCATAACTAGTTGAGAAAGCCGCGCTGCTTTTGCGTGACTGCTTAGGTGTTTCTGGATAAGAGGTTAAAATGCTATAAAGGAAGTTGCCAAGACGAGCATCCTTTTCTGACGCTTCTTTCTTCGTAACTGGATTAAACTTGCTTATAACAATTTTTACAGGGTACTTTGGTGCCTTGTTCCAGACCAATGCCAATCTGCCATTACGAGGATCAATGCTTGAGGTTACATTCTTGCCATCTCTGTTGCCTTGCTTTGACCATAGCTTCATCACCTCATAAATAGCTTCAGAGGCGTTGTCGTATCCGTAAAACTCTTGGAACTCTTGCTCATGAGACCTAGTGTCTTCAGGTCTTTTTTGCTGTATGTGGTATAGACCAAAGCCCACGCCTTCTTCATCTGCACCTTCCAAAAGAAAAACAGGCTTCTTCTTACCGTCTTCGTATATGTTGCCATAGACGTAGTCAGGTTCGCCTTGAGTTGGTGTTCTGACCATCCTGTATGGATTTGTGGGTGCAGCGGATAGCTTCTTTTGAACCATGTTGGGGTCCAAAGGCATCTCAGATAAAGCCTTATCTACCGCAACCATTTCCTCTGATGTCAGGTCATCAGATATTCTTCTTTTTGATAAAGCAATTTCTCTTGGTTCAAAGAACTTAGGAGATTCACTTTCTAATTCTTTTATTTGTTTTCTTTGGGCGGCTGTGAGCTTTTTAACAGGCTTGCCAGCTTCGCTATCTGCGCCTTGGTCATCTTTGATACTATCGAATCTCCCTCGCTCTGCTGCGGGGAGTGTATTTTTGATTGTGGCATCTGCTATGCCCCTTTCTTTAAGTAGTGCCAATGCGCCATCAGCATAGTCGTTGTCTTCGCCACGACCTTTTCTAACGCCACCAGCTTCAAATATACGTTTCTCAGCGTACCACATCAACGCTTGGAAATCAGCATTTGTTATGTCAACGCCTAACTGATCTTTAAGTATCTTACGCGCACGGTTAGCCACATCCTTCATGGCTGTTCTGTCTTGTGCGGTTCTTGGGGCCTCTTGCAAAGCTGGCTTTAGCTTTTTAGCAAGGGTGTTGGCGGTCCTAATCATTTTAGTGTTTTTAGGTCTAGAATCTTGAGCTATTTTCTTAACAACATCCGCATCTGGACCAGTTACTTTTGTGCCTTTAACTTCAAAATTATATCTTGTTTCAGGGCTGGCATTGTCCAACTCTTCCATAGTGTTGTTGTATGTTTTCTTAAAGTATTCCCTGTCGAAGGTAGCTTGAATTTTTGGAGCAATTAAATCTAAATCTTTTTTAAGAAGTTTCTTTACTCCAAGTTCACGCCTGACTGTTTTGATTATTGCTTTGTCCATTTCGGACAGTATTTCAGACCTACCTTGCAAAATATCAAAAAGATCATCTCTTGATTTATTTAATTTAGCTTCATCAAATACCTCAATCATATCACCAGAAATACGATTAAAGAAACGCATCCACCATCTGTCCATTGTTAGAGGGTCATAGTTTCCGTTTAGGTTTTGATAAAAGCCATTTCCAATTTTAGGTCCTATAACATAAGCGATAGACACTGTGGTGCCAGCCTCTTCTGAGGCATCAGGCGTAACTGGAAGCTCATCTATTGATTTGACATCAGAGACTTGTTTCAAAATATTATTAATTTGACCGCGAGGAATTTGAGTATTTAGCAGTTGTTTTATCTGCTGTGAGTTCATCCCTTGATCTGACAAAGCATTCCAGAACATCCATGCCTTTTGCATAGACTTGCCCTGCTTGCCAGACGCCATTCCATCATCCCAGCGACCAGTTTTGGACCAAACGTCATAAGCCTTAGCAGCTAGGCTGTAGTTATCTATTACAGCTAGACCATTTGATGTCACCGCCGTGGCGTAGTCGAAGGCATGTTCTGCCGCTTCATCATATGCAGGGTTCGCAGAGCCGTCAGGCTTTATAGGTGATATCTCAGGGTAGACAGGGTACAGTATTTGCTTGGCAAGCTTTAGAGTGGCGTCATACCAGCCGAGGGCATCACTGCCAGATATTAGTGCCGCCTCAGCTTCAGCAGCCGCTATCTGTGCTAATGCTTCCCTGTCAGCTTCAGAGTTCATCACATCATACTGAGGTGTCAATCTAAGCTTTGCTATCTTCCTAGCAAATTCAACTAAAGTGTTATCACCCGCTGGGCTTTTAAATACAGGCTTGCCTGTCTTAGGGTCCAAGTAGTCCAGAATGCTAGCGTCATATTGCTCTTTGGTAAGTGATATTGCGCGAGATAGTTTTTTATCATCTTCAAAAAGAGGACCATTAACAAAGTCACCACCAATGACACTGTCATCTTCACGAACAAATGATTCACTAGTCATATCTTTACGAAGTCTTTTTAAGACATCAGGGGTAATATTTCTGGCTCTCTTACCCCGTGGAAACAGATGAACTTCTATAGGAACATCACCATAAACCTCGTTGATGGCAACCATTCTGTTACGGCCTTCATGACCTGTAACTTCAGCCTTTCCGTCATCATCCATGTTTAAGTACAGGGATGGCGCACCAACTTTTCCATCGTTCTTAAAATGATCAACTAAGAATGGGACACTTTTCCCCGAAGAAAGTGGAATTGCAAGTTTGGCAAATACACTTGGCTTCATCATCACGACTGTGCCAAAGTAATCAACATCCATATTGTATGAAGTCTGCCCTATCCCATTTTTATTATCTATGACCTTATCAGAAATAGCGCGAGACATCTTTTGGTTCAATTGAACTTTATCGCCAAGAAGCTCTTTGCGTACTGCATCTCTAGATTGCTCATCACTTCTGACGATGCCTTCTTTCCAAGTCCAGCTAGGCATAAGGCCAGTTTTTTGATCCGCGAATATGCTGTCTTCTGCTGATGCGGTTCTGTTAAATTCCCCATAAGGTCCGTAGTTCATCCAAGAGTTTTGACCTCTTGTCTCGCTGGTTATGGCACCTAATGCTGGTCCAGTGAACAATCGCATATGAGCTTGCCAAGCGTTCTCTTCGCCTCTGGCCCTAAAACCAGCCCCTTCAAGGCCATGACCGAATGCATCATGCACCGCTCTAAATAAATCATTTGCATAAACAGGCTTTTCATTACCTTTTTGATCGGGCCACATTAACCCCGTATCTTCAAGCATTGGGTTTTCTGCTACATCAAAACTACCATCCGACCCATACCCGTCATCAGTTGGGAATATTCCCATCCTTTTATTTAGCCTTAAATCTTCCATTGCTGTGGCAGGACTATCGGCATAGCCAGTTTCAACATTTATAAAGAAGAACTCATACCCATCATTAACCAATGCATCATATTGATTTTTGGTTTGCTCTATAAGGTCAGCATAAGCTTCCTTAACTTCTGGATCATTTGGATTATTAGGCATGTCCGTGTAGGCTTGTGCAATTCTTGCAGCCCTAATGGGATCAACCTTAGCGTATTCAGCTTGAGGTAAATAATTTATACCGAAATCTTCAGCATATTTGTCAGCTACCTTTACGAGGTTTTGGATTGGCCCCTTGTGGCCTCTAATAGTCGGCGCGCCTTCAAGCGGCGCAAGGCCCCCGCCTTCAAGGCTGCGGCTTCCTCCTCTTCCTCTGTTGTCTCCCTGTTGTCTTCCAGACCCATCAGCCTGTACCGTTCCATCTGTGCTTCGTCCATCTTGATTTACCCCACTCTTTGGATTTATTTGAAAGCCAAGTGCCTTTGAATAACTTGGATCGCCTGTGCTTTCTGCTGTAGTTGGACCTGATTCTCCACCAAGCTGACGCTCAGTCTTACGACTACCCACTTCACCGCTAATTATAGCATCAAAGATGTCCTGTGGTCTAGAGTATCCAGCCTTATTGGCCTTTCTCATGAGCTTCATAAGGAAGCGTTTGATCTTGCCAAAGATGTTGCGAGGTGAACCACCTATCTTCAACCTGCCAGCGGCGTAGTCTCTGAACATCTCAGCAATGGCTTCTTCATCTACTTGTGATGGTGTGCCGTCCTGTTCCTTGGCTTGACTGAGGTTGCCATACAGTCTTTTGGCTCTGTCTAGATATGTATACTCACGCTTGGTGCCGTCTTTGTGTGCGTACTTTGTATTAGCTGCCGCCTTGGCTAGAACCTTTAGTTCCTTTGCAGTGATAACACCTAAAGACCTGAGGGCATGAATTGTCTCATGGTTCATCACCTCAGCAACGGCTTCAAACAATTGGTCTTCGTTCATGTTGGGGTCATAAACCCCGACAGCCAAAGCTATTGTCTTTGTTGTACCAGCAAAGCTACCCTCTGCCATGCCGTCTATAAAGCCTGTTTCAGCCTCAAGCTTAACGTCACCCATGCCCATCTTGGTGAGCATCTCACGCAATCGGTTAAACACGTTAGTTTGTTTTGGTGCAAATGAACCAAACTCACTTGGGTCTACATTGGCTTGGCCTGTTTCAGCTCGTTCTTTATTTGCCCTTTGCTGATCTTTCTCTCTGGCCTCTGTCTCTTGCACAGCCTTGAATATCGCATCAGACTCAGCCCTAAGCTTGTCCCGCTCCATTTCTTTTAAGGCTAAATCAGCTTGAGCTTGATAACCTTGATCTATGGCGTCTGGCTTGTCTGGATTTATATATGTTGGCTTATCTTCTTTGGTTAGAATATCTCTTCTCTTCATCTCCGCTATGAGTTCTTTATAGGGAGTTGTAGTGACAGATTCTTTTTTTCTTTTATTTGTTACTGTAGTTATATTGGCGTCTGGCCTTATTCCAAGCCTTCTTAATGAATCCCTGACAGCGGTGGCATTAAAGAAGCCCGTTTGTTTCATAGTGTCATGAGCTGCATCAAACGCAGCTTTATTGTATCCACCTATCTTTTGAGTTGCCTTGCTAAGATTTTTATTTTCTTGTTTCTTCCTTAGTTCCTTACTTGGAGCCTTAGGGGCTTTTTTGCCCTTGTCAGCCAAAGCTTTTATATTGTCTACAATAACAGAGCGTCTATCACCTTTGACACCAATTCCAGCCTCTAACGCCTCTGCTCTAACATCATTAGGCATACTGCCATTTTTATTTAGTCTTAATTTAAGCTCTCTTGCTTTATCTACTTTAGCAGCTTCTGCCAGTGTATCCACCTCAGCTTGAGCGTCTAAAGCAGCTTGTTCTTCTGGGGGTGGTGTGACCACTACGTCAGTATCAGCCACAGGATCGCCGTACAGGCCCTCTGTGGTGGCTTCTCCCTCTCTGGTGACCGTTGGTGACCTCTCGGCAGCAGCTAGGCCACGATCACGCTTAATGGTGTTCTCTGCCTCAAGGGCCTCTATGTCTGCTTCTAGCTCTGCGTTTGCTTTTTGTTTTGCTTTGTCACCGCCAACAGCAGAGCCTACACCACTTATGCCACCACCAAGTATACCGCCAGCCACACCAGCCTCAATGTACTCCGCTATAGCATCGTCACTGTCTATGGGAAGGCCAGCTTGTTGACGCTCAAGCATCTGTTGACCAACTTCAGTAAGTCCTTCAGCAGCCGCGCCTTGAGTTACGCCTTTGGCGGTTCTGGTAAATAGACCCCCAGTGCCGCCTTTAAATGCTTTTAGTAAAAGTATTTTGTTTGCAACAACCTCAAGTGCAGTTTGTCCAACAGCGTTTCTCATTGCTGTAGCAGCGTTCACTCTTGCAAGCTCACCTTTTTCTACTTGGCCTTCTTGTCTTTGAATGTTGCCACCAAAGAGAAGAGGATAAGAAGCGATGCCAGTACCTACAACTGCACCAATGCCACCACCCACGACAGTTCCGACAGGTCCAAATACAGAACCCAATGCGGCACCAGTTTTACCGCCAACGTATGTACCTGCTAGGCTTAGGCCTAACTGTGGTGCCTGTTCAGAAGCAAGCTCACCAACGTAACGACCAACCTTGCCATCACCTTCAGTAACATCAGACAGAGTTGTTCTGTCTACCATAGCGTCAAGCTCACCCAGACGGCCTTCAGCCTTGTCTGTAACGCTCTCGCCAAATTGTTCTATGACATCCGAGTCAAGACCCTTACCAGCGTATTCTATAGCTGTACCGCCTAAGGATTTAATTCTTTGATAGCCCTGACGTAGGGCTGTGCGATATGTAGACTCATCTAGGCCCTCAGGTATATCTACAGTCTCACTTGGTTCACTTGCACCAAAATACTCTTGATAAATCTGAGCGTATGGGGCCTCTTGCTGAGATATATACGCATCTATACGACCCTGTTCTTCTGGCGTTGGAGTTTCGCCAGCTATTTCTACAGGATAAGGTGTTTGTGAGTACTTACCTACCGCATTAATTACAGCCATATTTACACCTTATTTAGTTGCGTTAAACACGCCAGAATTTCCAAAACTTATACCCAAAGCTCCTTCAAGCTGTTGAGCTTTTCTTATAAGATTTACCGCTCTTGTTCTTTGAGCCTCAGATATACCAGAACCAGAAGTTCCCATTGCTAGGTCTTCTATGCTTCCTGAACCTGTCTCCTTTAAGAGACTTGTTATGTTGTCCTGTAGATTGTTGTAAATGGACACATATGACTTTGTTCTATCTTTAGGCAAGCCAGCCTTAGCAGCGGCAGCTTCTAGACCAGCTTGGAACTTCAGTGTCTTGAGCTTCGCAGCGTCACCAGCCTGTCGGCTCTTCATAAGCCCAGCTATGCCCACCTGACCAGCCTCACCAAGCGCACCGCCTAGTGTTGGCTGCTTAGATGACATAAGTGCCATGCCAGCGTTAGCCAGAGCCAGCCATTTATCGCTGTCTGCGTTAGCCTCTTGGCTTTTAAGTAGATCAAGGATTTGACTGCTGGCACTGCTACCTGCACCGCCCGTACCTTTAGACTTTCCTTTGCTTTGTGCCGCAATTTTACGCTGTCTTTCCGCTTCATATGCTGCGCTAGATTGAGCATCTAAAGCAGCCTGTTCGTCTATTTCTGTAATAATGCTTGATTCAGAAGTACCTGCATCCATCTCTTGCTGTGGGCTTCCACCAGCTTCATTTACTGGAACAGTTGTAGCTGCTTTAACCGCCTCAACTTCAGTACCTTCACCCGCTGAACCATCTGCGCTTGAAGGACCACTAAAATAATTTGGTCCATAGCCAGCTCCAGCCGCTGCCACATCACCAATTACCTCAGCTACTGGACGAGCGTTGTCTGCTACAAATTCTGCTGCAACTTTAGCTGGGTTAGTGCTTAACACACCTCCCTGAGTTAAGTCAGGCTTAATTTCTGTATCGCCAAATGTATAGGGCCTAGAAGGGGCATCGTCGAGGTCCATTCCAAGGTAATTATATAGCGGTCTAGATGCCGCTTTACGCATGTCCTCTGACGCTTGAAGCGTTGGACCTAGTCTTTTTCCAAGTGTCCCTTCTTGTATTTTTTGAGCTTCAGCTATTCTTTTATTAAAGGCATCACTGAAATATGAACTTCCTGGTATGTCATCAAAGAAATAATTTTTAGGTTCTCCATCATCACCAAACATACGGGGGTCATCAATGAGTGCTTTTCCTTCTGCCCTTCCTTGCTTTATTGTACTTGCACGACCTCGGATGCCACCAATCATAGGCCCATATTCACCTGTCTCTCGCATAGTGGGCTTTTCATAGTAAGGCATAGTTACACTGGGAGATTCTTCATACGTTTGTAGATTGTAACTTTGAAAAGGCGGGTTGCGCCCAGGGGTATATATATTTCCACCCCCAGCCAATACAGCTTTCGCCCCTTCAATACGATTATCTAAATACGCTGTGTCATTTTGAACATCATCATTCAAAATAGTGTCTGAACTGGCGATTGCAGCTCTGTCTGCTGCGTATGGGTCAACAATACTAAATTTTGCCTGTTCATTTGCTAGCCTTTGATCCTCATCTCCATATCCAGATGACTCGCCTGTAATCATCAAGTCATCATTTCTTTTTTGCCTTTCATCAGCAGCTTTATTTCGATCAAGTTGTCTTTGAATTATCTCTGAAGTGGATGGGTCATCAAAAAAGAAACCTTGCTCAGTGCCGTCATCACCCTTAGCAAATGCACCACCTAATCCCGCATCTCTAACACCTACATCCGCTCTCAAAGCATCAGCAGCTACTTGACCGTAGTTTCCTATTGGTGCAGCACTTTCTATAGATTGACCCGTTGCATCTTTAAGAGCAACTCTTTCCGCAGCCTCTCTTCGTTGTCTATTTATAATTGCTCTAGCAACATTTTCATCAAGTTCAGGTGAGGCAAGGTTGGCATTAAAGTCCATGCCTTGAGAACCACCACTTAAAATTTGATCTATTTTGGCTTGATTAGCCATTTCATTTGAGGTTCTCATCTCTCTTACAAGATCAGACTCCCGAATGCCGCCAATCATATCTGTTGGGGCTTCCATGTTTCTTAAATAAGATTGTAGCTGGGCCTCTGCTTGCGCCTCTTTAGCGGCTTCATCTTCCGCTGCCTTACGGGCAAGTTCTTCCTGCATTGTGTTGGGTGCGCCAAGGTCACCAAACATATTAGGGTTGGCTTGAGCTATTGCCGCCTGTTGAAGGGCTTTGTTTTCCATTATCTGTCTAAAGCCGACAGGTTCATTACTTCTGTCAATTTGACCCAAGGCAGTTATGGCACTGTCTCTTGCATTTTGTCTGTCAAATTCTCGTTGTTCTTCTTGCTTTGGCGTTCTTCCCTCAGCGTATGCTCTGGCGTTTTCTTGAGCCTTTCTTACAGCAGCTTCTTGCTTTTCTCTCAGCTCTGCACTTATAGCAGCAGCCTCATCAGACCTAGCATCAAATGCAATCTTTTCTTGGAAAGCCTTTTCATTTTGAGCTTGCTGTAATGGTGATGCAAAGCCACTACTAGGTGGGCCTGATGTGCCTGTCGGTATAACTGCATCTGGTACAGTCTGAGCGTCAATAGAAGATTGCTTACGGGCTATTTCAGCTTCTTGTCTGCGCCTTATGTTATCTTGGGCTAAACGATCAGATACAGCCTTTTCATAATCATCTGCCATCAAGAGGTCACCCTCTATGTCAGAATCTTGCTGAATGTCATACTCAGAAGGTTCTGCTACAGGAGCGTCCAATGACTGTACTTCATCAATTACTTGAGATTCAGTGGGACTACCAGCAGATGTAACAGCTTGATCATCAGTCGCACCTGTCTCAGCTTGAAGCTCTGCTATTTTCGCAGCCTCTTCAGCCTGTGCAATGTTTTCTTTGGCCTTACGCACAGCAAAGTTTAACTGCAATGGGACTAGTTTTGTTGCAGTCTTTTTATAAGCCTCTGAAGCATCTTCACTAGATAAAACTTCGCCACGTTTAAGCATACGCTTAAAAAACACAGGCATTTCTGATTTAAGCTTTTCCAAAGTGTTAGCAGTAACTTCACGGCGTTCACCAGCAAGTATTGGGCTATTGTTTGGAAACTCTAAAAAGAAAGTTTCTCCTTTTTTAGGCTTACCACCAACGGCTAAACTTAATATGCCACCACTAGCCATAGGCATTGGTGCCTGTGGTTGTGCCTGACTTGGTGGCTGCACGTTTGGTTCAATTGAACTTTTCGGTGCCATAGCTTGAGACATCTGAGCCAGACCACCTTGAGGCACACCAGCGGCAGAAACCACTTCCTGTGCTACTGTCCTTTGATCAGCGGCACCTCTGGTCTTCATGTCATCACTCATACGCTTACGGCGCGTTATTTCACCAAGCACAAGGAATTGAGGAGCTACACCTTTCGGCTGCTTCATCTCTTGGATTAGCTGCTGTTGAGAGAAGTTCTTCAGGTCATCCTGTACTTGTAATATGTTCATCCCATAAGCCCTTTATAGAGACCAAGACCAGATATACCTAAACCCAATGCTTGCTGTATTGGGTTGTAAGGTGTCATGCTTGTTGCAGTTGTACTTGGAGTGACAGGTATGCCGCGAAGAACACTTGAATAAAGACCCAACTGTTGTTCTGGGAACGCTCTTTGCTTGAGGAAGTCATCATAAGCCAAGTCAAGTCCAGCCTGATCCGCTGCCTGTCTACTTTTACCAACTGTTTCAAGATACTGAGCATCTTGTATAGCGGCTGCTCTGGACCTGTCCTCAAGACCTGACGCAAAGTCCAATGCACCTTGTTGCCTTGTAAGGTCAGCAACCTCACCAGCTTGTATTCTGGCTGCTTCACCTGCGCTAATCCCCTGTGTACGCGCAAGCTCTGCGGCCTTCTGACGTTGCAAGTCCATCTGTGCGCCACGATCCTGCAAGAACATATTCTGAGCATCCTGATATGCCCTTTGCTGTCCTTCAGTCTGTATGCCCACCATACGGTCAAGAACATCATCTTGAGCCATGCCTTCCATGACACCCTGACGGGAGCCGCCAAATGCACCAGCACTTATAGCCCCAGAAGCTCGACCAGCTTGCATTTGTTGAAAATCTTTTAATGCCTCAGCTTTTTGTCTTTGAACCACTTCATCCATATATGGTGACATATATTTAGATACATTATCGCCCGTGAACTCCGTCATGGGGTCGTACTCAAACTGATCAGCGGTGTATGCTTTGTACCCAGAATAAGGATCGGCTAAGGTTTGTGCAGACTTTACGGCAGCGTCAGTTACAGGAGTGCCATCGGAAGCTACCTGACCAATCATGTCGTATGCTTTAAATATATCTGGATCAGTCTCAGCTAACCTTTGACCTGTGTAAGGTGTATAAGGCTCCAATGACTGAGCTTCAGCTCTTGCCAAAAGACGCTCAAACTGTGGCTGAACGTAATCTGGAAGATTTGTAGTGGTATTAGTGCTTGTTGTGGTCACCTGTTGAGGTCCACCGTTGCCGCCGCCCTTACCCATTATGATATCTCCATCTTATACGCTATGTAGTGTGGCTTCCATCCATATGCACGAAGCCATCTATCCCATCCTTTACGACCATATCCCTCTAATTCTGTACAGCCGTTTTCTTTAGCAAACTTTGTCATGACCTTTTGAGCTTGAGGCAACCATTCACGCATTCTAGAACCTCCGATCCAATCCATAGCCAGTGATTTACACTGAGGATATACAACAACTCTAGTAGTTAGTGCCGCTACAACTTTGTCATCTTCCATTACGACCCAAAGGCCGTAAAGACCACTCTTAATACCGTCACGCACATCGTTCAGGTCGAACCTGCCATCAGCAGTCAATACAGACCTACGCAAAACCCTTGATACATCATTCCAGATAACGTCAACTACAGAAGTAGGTACAGCAGTTAAAACTAGATTATCTAAAATTAAGTCCTTCATGCATAGCCGCCCATAGCAGCCTTCTTGACAGCTTCAACTGTCTCAGGCTTTCCTTCATTGATAACATCTAAGACATCTTCGCCTAAAGCTTCGCTAGTAGGAGCCTTAACGACATACTCATTGTCTGTGAGTAGAATTTGTTGATCGTCTAGACGGGCTGGCATCATGTCATCAGTGCCTGACCCATCTGTCGGGCCTTGCACCATGCCGCCTTCTCCAGTGCTAAGTTTTGCTATGGTTTGATCAAACTCTCCAGAGTTTACACTAGTCACTAGCTGACGTAACTTTTGCTCACCGTATTGCTGCACAAACATAGCCAAGGCCATTTGAGCCTCTTCACCCTGTATGATGCCCTTAATGGCCCTAGCAGCCCCCACAATGACCTCTTGCTCATTAGGCATTGCAGCCGCCTGAGAGGCCATAGGGGCCTCTGTAGGGGCCATAGGAGCCTCTTGTGGCGTCATTGCTGCCTCAGGTACGCCACCATCAGCTAAGGACACTATACCGCCCCGTGCAAGACGCGCTGACTGACCCATCATTCTAGGGTTTGACATGCGCCTCAACATTCCACCATTTCTGTAGTTGTAATTGTACAAATCATCTGCGCTTTGTGGTGTGCTTATTCCATAGTCAAACTCACCGTCATATCCTGGCCTAAATGTAGTTGGCCTTTGATTTTGGACGCGAGGTACAGGCCTTACCTCCCTACCATCAAATCTACTTTCTTTTTCTTCCTCAGGAGCGATACCGCCTGTGCCGTAGTCTGGCATTGCAGCCATGCCGCCTAGATACTGACCGACACCCGCTGCTGAACCTAACTGTCCTAGACCGCCCCCCATAACGCCTTGTCCAGTTGCTGCTTGAAGGCCGGATGAAAATTCTGGCGTAAAAATCCCTTTTGGACCGCCAAGGAAATTAGGGTCAAGTCCACGTTGGGTATCAATTACACTCCGCGTTGCATTTAATTTACTTAAAGCATCTCCTTGGCTTGCATAAGCTCCAGTTAAGGCTTTTTCATCAGCAAATTGTTCTGGGCTAACGCCTTGAAACTGACTTGCACCAAATTGATCTGCAGTCATCTTTCCAACATTAAAGTCAGCACCACCAAACGCTTTACCCAATGCCGCACCGCCAAGGTATGAACCCAAACCTGTCTTTAAGCCTTCTTTGACATCACCTGTTTGAGCAAACTGCCCCAATCCTGATCCTATTGACCCAGCAATGAGTGGATTGGCTAGGAAGCCAGTAGCACCTAACATACCTGCTGATGCTAGACCTGATCCAAGCATTCCCGCTAGAAGTGGAAGAACCATGTTATTCTCCTTTGCCCCTAAGGACCGTTTGGTTCAATTGAACCTAAAGTGCGTTTAACCGTATCATTATCATGTCAACACGTTTCAGTAAATAGTAGCTTTGCTGTCTATCGGAAGCTCTTCAACAATGCAGTACGCAACAACACGATCATCTAGGTGTATGCCATGTGAGCTGTATCTTTTTACCATTTCACTTGCCACTTTATTGCACACATCAATTCTCATAAAATACATGCCTTCACTTATCAAAGTCCTACCTTCGCCGTAGCCAAGGTAAACCATTAAAGCGAAGACATGCATATCACAGCATCAGCTCAAAATGTGGAGCGTCAATGAATGGTCTACGTGATTGAGACCTACGGGTGTCTATGTATGAGTTCATGGCGTTCTCAGCCGTACCCTCAAAGACACCGATATCATCAATAGTCCAAGCCGCGCCCCAGCGTAGCTTTACATTACATGCAGCAGCACCTTCCTTCATGGCGTCAGCAATTTCATCGTATAGGTTAAGCTCCCATCGACCACCATTGCAGTAAGCCATTAGGTCAACAGCATTGCCATCAATGTGTTTTGACTTCATGGTTTGCGAAGCCCCTTTTGCCACTAAGGCCTTCTGCTCGTCTATCGTCCTCAGACCACAGATCACACTGAAGTCCTGCTTTGTAACGCCGATAGCGTATTTCACGACAGTTACCAGATCGTCGTTGACACCTTCTAGCCTTGATAGGCTTCGCTTTCCTAACTTGTAACCCACGGTTCAATCCTCTTCCTTTTTATTTCTTTCATGAATGAGCTTTGCTTGCTCTGATATTAAGGTCTTTTGTTTCTCCAAGGCAATAAACTGCTTGTCGATCTCGTTTAGTTCAATTGAACCAAAATCAAGCAGGTTTATTACGTTATCTTTTTCCAAAGAACTTACTCACAGAACGCATTCCTATGCTGGCACTAACGATCCCACCTAAGGCAATCTGATACCACTGAGGCATAACCTCAAGTGCCGCAAAGCCACGGGCAACTATGTCATTGCCCCAATCCCCACAGAAGGCCAATATTAATGGAATACTGAAAAGCAAGGTGATCCATTCGTCCTTCCATGAATTTTCAGTGGCCCTCATGGCCTCTAAGTCCCAATCTATCTCACCCGTTAACTGCTTCTTTTTTATTTCAGCCTCAGTGAGTTTGATTTGAGTCTTTCCGTCTATGATGGATGTGGCAAGACCTGTTAGACTGCCTATGATTTTACCAATCATTTCTCATGCCCTACCCATACTGCAAACGCCCCTGTAAGTGCGCCTGTGACGGTTGCCGTTAGTGCCGTGGCCTGTGTACTCACAACGTCCTGAGGAAGGCCCATAAACCACTCTATGACGCGAATGTACATGATGGTCATGACCAGCATCATTAATCGTGGCATTATTTTCCAAGCTAAGATTTTTTCCATTGCTACTTTCATCAGAAACCTCCTTTAAGGCCGTCTAATATTTCAGACAAACTTGGTCGCTTGTCTTTCTTTTGGTAAATACAGCTAAAGACTTTTGGGCATTCAGAAAAGCTTTTAGTTGGATAATGATATCCTAAGCCGCCAAAACCCGCTGTAAATCTATATACACAAATCTTTTGACCATTTACGTCTGTAAACCTCTTCCATAGGTGGCACTGAACGTAAGTTGGGTTGGCAACTCCCGCTAGTGTTACAGATAATATTAAAGCATTTATCATTGTAAAACCAATACAAGTAAGTAAGCACCACCACCTAAAGTACCAATTATAGCAAAGCATAAAGTAGCTATTGCTATATTGCTTTGTATCTGTCTTTTTGCTTCCATAGCTCTGTATACAGTTTCTTCTCTTTCTTTACGGATTTGCCTACGCATACCAAGCATCTCATCGTATGTGCCTAAACCAAATCTGTAGTCCAACATGAACTTAATCTCTTTTTCCTTTTCAAGCAAAGTTTTCTTTCGGATGACAATGTCCATAGCTTCTTGCTCTATGTTGTCAGTGCCGTGAGATATCTTATCTAGCCATGTCGGCTTTTTGCGTTGAGATTCAGCTCTAGTAATGTCTGCAACAGCTCCATACCAAGCACCAAGCTGTTTACTAACGTCTTGCATCTCCCTTCCAGCACCAACTAGAATTTTAACGCCTTTAAAGGCTGCGTTAGCTGCTGCAAATGCTGTGACAGGGTCTATCATTTTTTAAACCAAGCTTAGTTTGGTTCAATTGAACCTAAACTCAAACTACCCCATTTTGATCAGTATAGTCACTAACATTAATATAATAGCACCAGACGCTGCTATTAAGGTTGTTTCTAGTCGCTTAACTCTAGTAAATAATTCCTTGAACTGTATTTTAACTTCTGTTTGCAAAGCAATCATGTCTTTTTCCAGTTCTATAAGTTTATCATCGCGTCCCATTAGGTTATCTCTAAAATACTAGCGACAACGTGTAATCTATTTGCTGTCGCAGCCGTAACTTTTAAGACCTCATCTGCCTGTACTACTAACGGCGCTGTCAGCAACTCAACCGTACCCTTGGCTCCAACGGCCTTGTCTTTGTATAAATTAAAAACGCTTGCACCACTAGTTATTGTTAGTGTCAAGGTATCAGCATTGTTGCTATCATCCGATACAATGATAGATTTTACAATTGCAGTGGTGAACTGACCACAAGTGTACAACGTGGTTTCACCTGTGGTCGTTAGGTCCACCTTTGCGTTTATATATGCGTTAGCCATCAGCCCATAAACCAGCTTAGGGCAGTCGTATCATCGTCTGCCACTTGTTGAGTATTATTGAACTGATTTAGGAACACGGAAAAGGAGCGAACTACCTCGTTTAAATACGCTCTACTGTATTCTTGTGGTGGTATCGGAAAGAATGGTACGGGGGTGTTAGCAGCCATTATCTTCTCCCATCAGGTCTAATATCTATGCGAGGCACACCTAATCTCCAAAGGACGTTTGCATCTGTAGACTGTATTTTGAGTGTAAAGCTACGCCCTCTTAAACGTGTAAAGTACTGATTCGTGTATTGATCAACGGGTGTGCTAGATGTCTTTGACACAGTGTTTGTTGATGAGCTTTGGTCTGCTTGACCTGGAAAACTTTTAGTGTCCAATATAAAATCTAAAGAAGATGTATCTACCGTTTCTCTGAAATTAATGTCTGGTATAACTCTATTAATGAAAGAAAACTGATTGCCGTCTGTGATAGACATATCACCAGACTCAATGAATGATGTCATGGCTGATCCGTCATCTTGTGCGCCCACCTCTTGATTATACAAGAAGTTATTATTTGCCGCTGCGAGAGGCAAAGAAGATATGCCACGATCCAACCAAGCAGTTCTAGATAGGTTTCCTATAAACCATATTTTTTCAAGGTAATTATAGACTACATACCGATTGTTTTCGGTGGAATCAGAGGATGGATAAAACCACCAAACCTCAGAAAAAGACACGTTGGCTCCTGCAATAATCTTGTCAGATTGAGATGTGTTAATGTCATTAAATACATAATCTCTAACGGTGCATGGTATTCTTTGAACAGCACCATTAAATTCATAAAACTCTGCCGATCCCATCCAAAATACTGCATCGTCCACTGCAACTGCAGCCTTTGGACTAGCAATAGTAATGTTTTCAGAGATTAAATTTATACCGAACGTGAACGGTGGTCCAAGAAATTGCATTGCGTGAATAGAAACATCCGTGAACACTAGTATCTGTTGTCTTGTTTCAACGGCTTGAATTATTTTGGAACCAGAACTTATCCGCAAGTCACCCGCTGTACTTACAGAGGTGGGATACCAATCGACAGGGTTCTCTTGACTGCTAAACCTAATTAACAATGGGTCTTGAATACCATTACCATCCGTTGCGGATGAGGTGGCCCCAAGGCCATCTGCGCCAAACGCAATGACATGTCTGTCTCTGTCAGATAAAAGAACTTGTGTGGCTATAGTAGGAACTGAAGTTCTTGTGCCTAGTCCCAAACTACTGTCCGTTAAAGACTTAGCCCGTGTATTTACACCATTTGTTTTATCCCAATAGTAAATTTTGCCGTTTCTTTCATTTAACAGCAAATCTTCACCAAAGTTATCTTGTGTCCAAATGCGTAGGTTTGCAGAGGGCGTAATTGTCCCTGAAACAAGAGCCAATCCCCAGCCAGAAAAATCATCCGATGTATCTGCATTTCCCGATGCAAGTCTAACAGCAGAACCGTTTGCATGTGTTGTAGCGGTGGTGCCTTTGTGTCCTCTGGTACATCCTGTTAAATCGTTGGAACTTATACCGCCCACCAGAATAAGTTCATCGTCTATTAAAACAATGTCACTGGCTACAATGCCCGTAGTGTTAGTCACGGTGATAGTAGTGTCACTAGCTGAAAGTGTACCGCCCTCATTTAAAATTGTAGTAAGAGCGCCCGTAGTTGTGCCACCCCAAACTCCCGCACCCCAACCAGTGCCAAAGACCGAACTATTTAAAGCGGTTCCAATTTGATAAGTGCCAACAACACTGCCACCACCGTTGCCTGTGTCGCTACCTGTAGCATTTACTGCCGTGGCACTTATTCCCCCTGAGGCCGTAACACTTGGTATAGTGCTAACGGTTCTAGCTGATATTTTGTAAGTGTTCCCATCGACAACTTCTGTAACCTGATACTCTTGGTTGAGAACATTTGCTGTAATGTTTCCACCCAAAGAGGCGGCACCAGAAAAGGTTACAAAATCATTTGCTACACACCCGTGACTTGTGTCTGATACAGTAATTACAGGTGATCCGTTTGATGCAGAAAAAGTGACATCACCAGCAGAAGTGATTTGTTTAATTGGAGTGATGTCTTTGAAGTCAACACCCTCTTTAATGTAGAACTTTAATTCTGTCCCAAGGCCTAAAAACTTTTCGCCACTCAACGCTACAAACTCATGCATTCCACGGCATTGACCTAAGAAAGCTTCGTTTGAGTTTTTTTCCCAACCGTTTAACTTTTCAGGATACCCAAAGCGAAAACGTATTTTGTCGCAATCCACCCAGCCGTTTTCTTCAGAATACGGCGTGATTTCTTTGTTTATTCCAGCTTTAAATTTAAGGTCTAGGAGGGGCATTATCTTAGTTCCGCCCATACAACGATATTTAATCCGCCCGATTGCTTATAGTAATGACCCGCAGGTACGATTGCTTGAGATGATCCTGAATCGTTAATACCACCGTGTCCACCAAGTGTCCCAACATTTACCCATGATGAGCCGTTATGAGAAACTTGTAGATAAACCTCGTAAGAGATCGTTGAGCCAACACTGACCATAATCGCTCTGCCTGTCGTGTTTTGATAGGATGTACCAATCGACCTTGAACCGGACATGTCGTACCATTGCTGATTAACACCAACTGATTCAACGTAAGCGGATAGTTTAGTAGCAGCAACCTGCTTCATCGTGCCGCCATCATTCAAAACAAACTGATCTGCGTCTACAATAGTTACATCTGAGGCAGACGTATCACCGTCCATAACGTTTAACTCAGCCGCTGTGCTAGTGACTGCCGTACCATCTATAGATAAAGCATCCGTTTCAAGGGTGCCGTCTATATCTGCATTACCAGATATATCTAATGTTGCGGCATCTAGCTCACCTGACAGTGTAATGTTAGTGGCCCCTGTAATCGCTCCATCTAAAACCACGGCACCATTAATGTCTATTGTCGTTGCTACAATTTGAATTTCAGTGTCTGCAACGATATCAAGCTGACCATCTGCACTGGAATTAATGTACAGGCCCGTATCTCTAAACTGTATTTTGTTATCCGTTGCTATAGTTGTGGTTTCAGCAATATTAACTATGTCTAAATTAGTGGTGCCATCAATATCAGCATCGCCCGATATGTCTAATGTGGCAGCGTCCAACTCTCCCGTAGCTGTAATATTTCTAAAGCCTGTAATGTCTTTGTTGGCATCAACAACAACCGCCTTACTAGCGGTTACCGTACCCGCAGTAATGCCGTCCAACTCCGAAATACTAACAAGCGAAGTAAAATCAGTAACAGCGGCCCCCGAACCAGCACCGTCAGCTAAAATAATTGCAGACTTATCTGCAAGAATAGTGACGTTGGCTCCAGACCCTTGCGTAATGGACAGGGTTTGATTTGTGCTGTTAAGGATCATATACATTCTAGCTTTGTCATTTTGCTCTAATGTAACCGTACAAGTCCCACCCAGAGTTCCAGTAAACTTTATCGCCTTGTAATGTCCGTTGGACAAAACAGCCGTAGTTGATAACGCCAAAGTGTACGAAGTACTGGACAAAGCAATAGAAACAAAACCGTTTGCGGCACGGTCTATGATATCAAAGTTGTTGTTGGTGCTGCTGCCCCACGAACCAGATTCATCCCCCGTAGTTATTTTTTTAATCGCGTTAGATGCGGTATATGTAGCCATGCCGTGACCTCAACTATAAATATGTTTGAACTATACCCATGCTAAGTCATTTAATCAACTATACGGTTTGGTTCAATTGAACCTAAGCAGCGATATTCGTCCAAGACGGGGTTTGTGATGGGTTTATGTTTGAGAAGTTAGAAGTTTGATTGGGTTGTATTCTTGACCAAACAAAAGCATTTCCTACTCCCGCCGTGCCAACAACGCCTGTAACTGATACGGGGTTGTCAACTTTAGAGGCTATTGAGCCAACGGAAGTGGTGAAAGAAACGCCCGTGACGGGTACATCTACATCAACCTTAACTGTAGGCGATCCCACAGCACCTGTACCAGAAACGCCTGTAACCGATAGATTGCTGTCTGCAGTAATTGAAGCAGTTCCAACAACGCCTGTGCCTGTTACGCCCGTAACAGAAATAGAGTTGTCAACTCTAGTGGATGAAGAACCAACCGCACCCGTGCCTGTTACGCCTGTAACCGATATGTCTGCGGAAGAAGTAGTCGTTGCGGAACCAACCACACCCGTGGATGAAACTCCCGTTACAGAAACATTTGCATCAGATGTTGTGGTGGTGGTGCCTATTGCACCTGTCGCAGCAACGCCTGTAACAAAGATAGAAGAATCAGTGTTAAGAGATACGCTCCCTACTGCGCCTGTCCCCGCTACACCTGTAACTGATATAACTGAGCTACTTGT
Source organism: Porticoccaceae bacterium (assembly GCA_002685195.1). Lineage (GTDB taxonomy): Bacteria > Pseudomonadota > Gammaproteobacteria > Pseudomonadales > Porticoccaceae > HTCC2207. The sequence continues at coordinate 25,406 of NYWV01000005.1, read as the reverse complement.
AATAGATGCGCTTCCTACTGCGCCCGTTCCTGCAACTCCTGTAACAGACTGTCTAAATCCTGGAGTTACAGTGCCAGCAGAGCCTATCCCTGACACGCCCGTAACAAAAAGATTGGATTCACTTGTAATGGACGAGGAACCTACAGACCCCGTGGCAGCAATTCCTGTAACACCTACATCTAAGTCGGTAGAAGATGCCGCTCCGCCTACTTCACCTGTGCCAGAGACACCCGTAACAGTGACAGTTGCAAAACCCGTTATGGTTACAGAACCAACACCGCCTGTTGCTCCAACACCTGTTACGGATATGTTAACCGCGCTTGTAGTAGTGACAGAGCCAACCGCCCCCGTACCAGCAACCCCCGTAACAGATGCCGATGCAGAAGCACTACCAGAGCTAGCAAGAGGCGCTCCAGCGAGGGGGGAAAAACCAAGCATTAGATAGGCTTAACGGGCCAAGTCACGTTTGTGGGAAACCCAGACTGAGCGGGTATGTCTCTGGCTTTGGTCATGTCTTACTCCTAAACAGGCTTTGGGGGCCATGAAATATTTTCGGGAAACCCATGTTGTGTAGGAACATCACGCAAGGCTTGTCTGTACGTGCGCCATTCGTCTGACATTGTAACGTCGATTGAGGCACGCCAATCAGTAGCAGCTAATTCAGCGTTCCTTACACCTCTAATCACAGATGCTTTTTCTTCATCCGTTGAAAAATCTACTACTGAACCAGAACCGTCAGAATTAATTACATTGTAGTTGTTATTAAGAGAAGTCAGCCATTGCTCTTGTGTCAACTCAATGTTCGGTGTAGGTATAGTATCATGTAAGTCATCAGTATAATAACCTAAAAGACGATTGTCGGGATTTATGTGAGCATAATATTTCAAAACTTAGTATCCTATTGCTATGTAGTAGACCCCAGTGGCAGGAACCGCACCCCTAGAGTAAAAGGTCACGCCTGATGTAGAAGGTGCCCCTGACGACCAACCAAAACTGTTGACAGTAGCTGCGGCGTGTGGAGACATGGCTACGGTTCTACAGGCGTTTGGAAAAGTTGTGGCAAAGCTAACAGAGCTTGTACCACCTGTGCCAATGTAGCCACTTTTCCCCCATTGAATAATCAAACCGCCGACTAGGGTGATGTACCCAGTGGCGTTAGTTGATAATGCGGTATATGGATTAGAACTTACAGCAGCACCATCAATCGTTATTGAACCGCTTGTTGCGCTTATGTCATTCGTCTGATGATTAATTGTTAGGCTCATATCTAACTCCTATGCCGCTGAACTACCGTCCATATCATCTTGAGCCATCACCCAAGCATAGCATTTTGCTAAGAAGGTAGCACCAGATGCTGCCTCTAGTGCGTCCAGCGGTGCGTTATACCGTTTGAAATCCACCTCACGAGTGTCATCATCAGGAGTTGCAGCATAGCCCGACAGGTCAATCATGACGCTGAACTTTGGATCAGTGCCACGTTGCCGACTGACCGCCGCTGTAACAATACGGTAGTAAGCCCCGTTGAAAGCGATGCCGTACTGTGAATTTTCTGTTGTAATGTTGTTAGTAATAGCCATTTTATTTTGCTCCTTTTAAGCGTACGTGACTTCTGCCGTTTGGACGTTCGCCACCCACCTGATATTGTGTGATGCTTCGCCAGTTACTTCCACTTTCAAAGCATTGTTGCTGTTATCCGCAGATAGAGCTAATCCCCAGTTTGATGTATTTGAAATTACTGTGATTGCACTATTTGGGACGGTTGTGGTCCCACCATCATTAACCAGCAAACCTTTTATTTCCCACGACCCGTAAGATTGAGCACCATTTTGCATAGCAACGACAGTACCGCTAAATGTTATACAAGTGTCATTATTAGCTGATATTTGATTGCTAAATGCTGGGTTGGATTTGTTTGTAGTCATTGCTTCCGCTGTTGCATCAGTAGTGTCAGACACAAGAATGAAAATACCGCCTTGTGAACTACCCTCTGCATTTCCATCCGCAAAACTTCTACTGGCAAAAGCTATTTTGCCCTTAACTTCAGATTTTGCGCCATAACCAATTGCAATAGATGAAACTTCACTCGCTGAATTACCATCGCCAATCGTTATTGAGTTTAAACCACTGGAAGTATTCCCATAATTTGCATAACTTGTGCATAAAGATAAACTTGAGTCCCCTGAAGCTGTAGCCTTTGGACCAATGGCTGTAGACTTTGAACCCGTAGCCTTCGCTTGGTAGCCAATAGCAGTCGCATTTGTCCCTGCCGCACCATAACTTGAAGAATGGTCCCCAATATTGATTGAGGTAGCGTATTGACCTGAAGCGTAAGACCTACCTAAAGCCATCGCTCCTAAAGAACTTGCTGCCACCTCTGCTTCATACCCAACAGCCGTTCCAAAAGCTGAAGAACTAGAAACTGTACTGCCGTGTCCAATACTTAGACAACTGTCACCGTTTGCTTGACAATCATATCCAAATGAAACACTTTTTTGACCTGCCGCTGCCGCATAGTGGCCTCCAGTGATAGATGATCCACCCGCGCAAGTTGCACTATTACCCATCGCTATGGAACTTCCACCCGCGCAAGTTGCAGACACACCGATTGTAACGCTATCAACCCCCGCAGTTGTTGCATTGCTGCCATATTGTTTATTATCTGAAAATGTGGCAGGGCTTGGGGCCGCTGCGAAATTTACCGCCCCAGACCCGTTTGTGGTCAAAACCTGATTGGCAGAACCGTCAGAGGTTGGTAGGGTGTAGGTTTCTGAAATGCGTACAGTATCCCCTGTGCCACCTAAATTAATTTGGCTTGTGGCTGTAGATTGTACGTTATTACCGATAGAAAACGAATTAGCATGTGATGCTGTGCTAGAGTCACCCATAGCAACGCTATATTCGCCAGAGGCTGTGTTACCTTGCCCCCCAAGAGCCGCTGAATAACTGCCACTAGCGGTGTTAGACTTACCGAAAACGGTAGAATACTGACCACTAGCTGTATTTGACATACCCATAGCAACGCTAAAATTGGCAGTAGCCATACTTTGATAGCCTGTCGCGAAAGTACTGTTGGCCGAAGAAACATTACCGAAACCGCCAAAAGCACCAGCTTGATAACCGTTTGCTTTGTTATAGCTGCCTAAAGATAATGAGTTTGCAGCGATTGACCCGTAGCTTGAGGTGTTGTTTCCTATCGCCGCTGCAAGACTATCTGTTCCAGAGGCGTAGGATTTTGAAATGGCTGTTGCACTTGTACCAGCAGCGTTTGATTGGTATCCGATTCCAATTGCTTTAACCGCAGCCGTAACTGCACTATTTCCAAGAGCAACCGCCCTTTCTGAGTTCGCTTGAGAACTGACCCCAACCGCAACTGCATAATTTCCATTTGCTGTGCCGAGACCACTGAAGGCATTTACACCACCAGCGACAGAAAAACTACCCATCGCTGCTGCATAATTACCGCCAGCCGTACTACTGTCTCCAATAGCGACAGCATTTGTACCTGCAGCCGTAGGGTTTGTAGCTGAACTAGGATTAGCAATATAAAGATCAGCAGAGGGAGAAGCACCACCGCCAGCCGCTGCGAACGATACCGCACCAGACCCGTTTGTGGTCATCACTTGTCCGTTTGTACCGTCCGATGTTGGTAGAGTGTAGTTACCAGATACTTTTACTGCATACCCTGACGCACCTAAAGAAACCTGATTTGTTGCGCTTGTTGCCGCATTGTAACCAACAGCAGTTGCATTTGCATGGGTTGCTTGAGCGCCTTTACCTAAAGCGGTTGAGTTTGTGGCGGTAGCATCTGTAGATGGGCCTCCTGCAAAACTGTCTTGACCAGAAGCTACAGCATTATAACCGTATGCGGCTGATTGATAGCCACTAGCTATAGAACTTTGACCAATAGATGCTGCGCTGTTATTTGTAGCTTTAGCTTGAGTACCAAACGCTACGGTGTTTACGCCAGTTGTCCCATAAGAAGTTGAGTTTTGGTTAATACTACCAGCAATACTACTAGCACCACCAGCACGAGATTCACCGATTGCGCTTGCACTGGTAGCCGTACTTACAGAACTATGCCCTAAAGCATTGCTTTCTGAGCCACTCGCTGTAGCGTCTCGGCCTAATGCGACACCCTCATTTGAAGAGGTTGCGCTAGTACCGATTGAAATACTTGTGTTTCCAGCGTCTGCTCCGTGTCCCAAAGCCAACGCACGATACGCTGTGGCTGTAGCATTAAAACCCGCAGCTAAACTTGCTTCACCTCCAGCCTCACTTTCACTTCCGATACCTACTGCATTAGTCCCTGTAGCTGTTGGGTCTGTGGCTGAACTAGGATTAGCAGCGTAAAGAGGGTTTAAATCCGCGACAGTCGCTGCAATAAATACCTCGGCATTACCACTAAGCGTAATAGCACTATCAGAGTTAGAACTTTCCGTAACAGACCGTGTAAGCGTGGTGCCGCTAGATGTATAAGTGCCGCTGCCTATTTCAAAATTAGCGCCATCGTCTATGGCATAACGCACCGTCTGACCGTTAGTAATGCCAGCATCCGCAAAGGTTTGGAAGCCAGAAACCGCGCTGCCCAATGTAATCGTTCCAGTACCCGTGGTACTGGTGGACATTTTTGCACGGTTTCCTAGCGATATGGTCATGTTAAGCTATCCTAATAATCGCGTTGCTGGCGTCAGGCGTAGGGAAAACAATCGTAAAGTCACCAGAACTAGCCGATTTATCACTACCAAAATCCAAAACACAAACAGCAGCATCCGCAGGGTTAGTCTGCGCTTCATTATAAATTAACGCACCCCTTACACCAGATATTGTCACGTTAAGAAATACCTCGTCCTGAAAGTCTGTTATAGCTGTAGTACCTGACGGTATGCTTGGCGTTACACTGGTTAAAAACTGACCTTTAGCCGTGTAGTTAGTGCCACTAATTTCGTTATTAGAGGCATACGCTGTAACACTTCCATTCATAGTGCTACCAGAGCCGCCCATGTCTGAAGGAACCGCGCTGTTTGTGTATAGCGCAATTTTAAAAACATTACTCGCAGTCGTGAAGTTGTGCTTTGCCTCCATAAGTTCTTTTTTGAACGAAGTGCAAAGAGCGTTTCCAGAAAAAGCCATATTAAAGTTTCCTTATGTGTTCAGCTAGTTCAGGATAACCAGCCTGTTTGATTGCATTATATACAGTAGTTCTATCGCTTTGAATAGCCTGTTTCATATAGGCTGTGATTACCTGTCTCATGCGATTTTTATGATCTATAGCCTGATCTCTTATTGCTGGTGGAGCGTCACTTGATATAATCATCAACTTATTAACGCATAATTCAGAAACTTCATCAGGCGTGAATCCACGATTGTTGGTTGTTTTAACCTCAACACTTCCCATTGATATATCAAAAGGCAAATAACTCATCTAGGCTCTCCATCCCTGTAACTGTCTCTCTTACTAAATGCGTCTATTAGAGATAACTGCTTTAATGCAGATTCATATCGTTCTTTATAGTCATTCATTATGTCAGCCTCACCCTTCATAAACGTGTAAGCCTCAACCAACGATCCATATAAAAGAACTGTGTCAGCATTATTACCCAACCAAGATGTTTGTGATGTCACTATGGACGGCGGCTCAAAGTAATAATGAAGCTCAACAGTGTAATTTGCATTTGGTGTAGGCCCTAAAATGAAGTGGCCTTCAGTGGATGTTGCTATGTTATCACCATCAAATTGAGCGTAATAAAGAGGCTTTCCTTGAGTTGCTGATACAGGGAAGCCTTCTCTTATAAAATTCACATCCTTGTCTAAAAGGTAGCTATACTCCGCTGTAGTGGGATCAATTATAGCCATAGACGCTACAGCTAAAAAATCGGAAGGACGCTGTAAATACTGATTTCCTTGAGTTGCGCTTCCAGTACTATTAGCCCTAACCTCAGGTATAGTTACAGTCCTGAATATGCGTTGTTCAGCTTGTTGAATGAACGTAGGAATTAAAGAAACAAATGTTGTTTCTTCATTCTCTGTATAATTCTTTATCGCTGCTGTAAGCTCTGTATAGTTCATCACTCAGCCTCATTGTATAAGTTGTCGAATATCTGTGTGACATCTAATGTGTAATCTAAATCAGATTTAGAATAATGTATATGCTGTGAAGGCTTAAAGTCTGGTGCGCCTTCCCCTGTTTCAAACCAAGCTGGATGAGTAACCCTTACCCTATTGTTTGGTAGGGCAATAACATTACCCGTCCAAGGGCCAGCATCTAGCAGTTGCAATACATGAGCCTGTTTGTGCTGCGCTGGGTCATCAGCAACATCAGTGCCTGTGTAGTCTACGGTAAACATATACTTTGCGGGAAAGAAGTCACCAGCAACCTTAGCCATCCAAGGACAAGGCATAGCCCTATCTAGGGTGTATACGGAATGTGTGTGAGAAGGACAGTCCCAAGGCTGGGCGTCATGTACGGGCATACACTCAGGCCACTCAGAGAGCGGCTCATCGGCCACTAGGGCCGTTATAGGCATTCTAGCCCACATAGCCCCGCCGTGTACGTTATCATCGTCTGTATCGTCTGTCTCACTGCCTGTGAAGATGACCTGAAAGCTCAAGCATCTATTCGGCATTGTAGTGACAGCTATAGCCATAGCGTGAAGGAACTCGCCGTGGTAACGCTCATGATTGACCGTATACTCACGACGAACCCAACATTTAAAGTGTGGTATGTTTCCTTGCAAGAAAGCCATTTAAGTTCAATTGAACCTTTCTAACCGTTGCGTGTAAACTTTTGAGGACGAGCTGCACCGCTACCTCTAGCAATACCACCTCTAGACATGGCCTTTACTTTACCGCCTTTAGCCATGCCTTTTTTTCTCATAGAACCGCCGCCCATCTTTTTAACGACACCACCTTTTGAGTAGCCCTTTTTCTTCATCATGCCGCCACCCATCTTCTTGGCTACAGAACCACCAGATTTCTTTTTGGTAACAGAGCCACCAGCTTTCCTTTTGGTCACAGCACCACCTTTTGAATAACCTTTTTTCTTCATAGCACCACCTTCTTTCTTTTTTGTTACAGAACCGCCTTTTGAATTTCTAACAGGATTTTTGCTTGGGTCGTGATAAGCACCCTTGTTTTTAAGCATTCTATCCTTAACTTCATCACTTCTAGATGATATGTCTAAATCTTTATATTCTGGATTTTTCTTACCCTCTACGCGATAATTTTTTATACCTGCATCTGATGCTGCTGCATTAGCTGCGCTGGCGTTTTCTCTGCGAAGTGCATTTAATTTTTCTTCTCTGGCCTTTTTTTCTTTTGCTTTTTGTATTCTTGCCTGTTTAGCATTCGTTACCGCATTTTTTATTCTGCTTGTTGGATTACCGCCTTCTTTCATCTTAGATACAGAACCACCAGATTTCTTTTTGGACACGGAGCCACCAGATTTCATTTGACCCACCCCATCGGCAGCATAAAACGGCACTCTTTGACCAGATTTATTTTTAACCATTTTTAGTTTTTGTTTTTTCTTTGCAGCCATGTCCAAGTCTCCTATGGTGTGTTAGCAGTACCGCCCATACCACTGTGGTTTACGCAGTAATAATACAAAGTTGGTGCGCTGTTAGCTACAGTTATCTGGACATATGCACCAGCTTGCCCAGCCGTTCCTGACGTAGTTACGCCTGTAGTGTATTCAGAGCCACCACCATGTGTGCCGTTGGCAGTAGTGCTAAACCTTAATGGGTGGCTACTATTACTAGAGGCAGATTGATCAAACTTGTAAATATTTCCCTCAGACAAGCTTAATGTTGGGCTTACGCTTCCATCTATGTAGAACTTATTGCCACTACCATAGGAATTTGTTCCTGATGCAACAGTAACTGTGTAGTTTGTGAAGTTTGAGGTTACAGTGGTTGATCCAGTTGCTGATGTACCGCCAACTCCAGTAACATTAACACTACTTGAGGCTGATGGTTCAGTGACTGAAACTGAACCCACAAAGCCAGAAGCCTGATCACCTACGACTAATATGTTACCCGTTTCGTTTTCAATCGCCTGTACAGAACCAACACTACCCGTCATTTCAATATTACCACCGACAGGATCAAAGCCAAATATTCCGCGACTATCATCAACCCTATCTGGCCTTGGATTTCTTAAAGATTGAGGGTCAAATATCTTTAATCGACCTAAGAAGTTTTGAGGTTGATCACCATCCCACACATCAGGCCCAACTAAAAACCCTGTAGGTGCGCCGTTTTTATATTCTTCTTTTAGCTCATGCAGGGGGTATCTAAACCCTGTCTTATCGCAAAAGCCAAATGCGTATTTACCCTTTGCAAAAGCCATTTAGCCCCCAGTAACAAATGTGTTGAAAGGAACGAACTTAATAGATGCTGTTTCTGTATCTTCATCTGCAGCAAGTTGAAACTGAAACTCATATTCTTGCTTGAGAGCTGGTGCCATGCTCATAGCCTCAGGTTTCTTTTGAGCTATGTAATAAGCTAGACCAGCCACCAGAGCGGGTATAAAGCGCGGTGGGATAGCAGCAGACCCTGATATGCCTGAAGACATGCCATCTATGCCTACCAGCCTGTAATAGGACACTGTATAGGCCGTTGTGCTATCTGGGACGGGCCATAGAGTGAACTTAGTGTCATTTGCCTCTCTTTGTACATAAATCTGCGTAGGACGGCCTGTAGTGTTCTTATTTGTCTGCTGTGCATATGTAGCCACACTAGCCCTCTCAAGTGATGTATCAACCTGATTGGTGCCTGTGCCTGTTCTAAGTTGATGCTCTATGAGGTCTATGGTGTCAGACGGCATTGTATATGTCGCAGTGCCAGCGGTAAGTGCTAATGTGCCAGCGGATATGGTAAATAAGTTTAAACCCCTGTTTTGCCATTCCAACGTAAGAATGTTTAAACTACGGCGTATGGTTTTCAAATCATAACCAGAACGCATCTCAAGCCCAACGCGCTCGTATGCTTCTTCAAATAACTCTGCTAGGTCTGGAACTACAACAGTCATGGCTTCTTCGCTTTCTTTCTACGTTTTCCGCTTGCGGTGGTAGACCATTTAACCCTTTTAGAGCTGGTTTTTTTTGATGCTTCAGATTTTGTTATCTTTGATGCTACCTTCTTAGGCCTACAAGCTGGGTAAGGCCTTTTGGACTTTCCCTTGGCAGACTTTCTGCCACAAGCTTTGCCTGTTTTGACATCTCTCCAATCTTCACCAAACCATTTTCCAAGACCACCCTTGGCACTAGGTTTTTTTGTTTTTGCTTTTGCCACGGGACGCTACCTTGTTGTTTCCACCAGACCAACCGCCGCCTTTGGATTTATACCATTTTGAAGCCCAAGCATTTGCATAAGCGGAAGGATAAACATCGAACTTCTTCTTAGCGGCTGATTTGGCTCTAGACCATAATGCAGGATTGCTAGGCTTTGCGGCTGACATTAGATTTCTTCCTTTTGCTTTGATAATTTCTACTTCTGTTTGCACTTCTAGACTCTACAGTAACACCATCTGCATTAGAGCCACCCTTGCTTAGAGCTACTTTATGACTGATGTCTTTACCTTCTCTTTTGTCGGCCTTGCCATTGCCATTAAGGTCAGCACTTGTGCTGTCCATTTTCCTTCTAGCCCTTTGGCGTTCCATTCTATCTGAATGTTCGCCTCTGGCCTTTTGGGTTCTGTACTCTTGCTGGTAGTCTCTGACCCGACCCTTCATTAGACCATACGGCCTTTAGTCTTGCCTGTCCGACAAATACCATCGCCTCTTCCAACTTTTGAAACACCGCCACCAGCGTTCATCATTGTGGGCGAGATAACCTTTGTGGAATAATCGCTTCCAACACCGGAAGTGCCAGAACCGCCAGCAGCAGCACCTTCAGCAGCTTGTCGTTTTTTCTTTTGACGAGAGTTTATAGCACCAAATAATGGGCTAACCATTCCTATGCCACCAAGTTTGCCGTCTTTTAACTTATCTGCCATTTTGGCTACAAACATACCCATATCTATCTCCTAACATTTCCATCTTTTTCTAGCCTGTCTTAAACGACTATTCGGGTCTTTTGCTGCCTTAGGAAACTGCTTCATTTGTCCAGCAGAACGGGCGCAGAATGACTTACGTCTTTTAGCGTCCTTGCTACCTTTTTTAACCTTACCTGTGACAGCAGTTTTTAATTTAGAGCCGGGATTTTTACGTCTATAAGCAGCGACACCCGCCTTAGTCATTCCCGCCCCAGACTTGGTGGAGCGAAAATTCTTTTTGTTGCGTTTTGGCATTTCACCTTTTGACGCCATAATAGTTTACTCTATGAGCAGGGTCATTACATTGCCAGTGCCTGTGAAGGCAGAGACAAAACAACCATTATCAGCAAGTATTCCATCATTAGGGATATATACGTCATTCCAACCTACAGGCAGGGTTAACTGAAGTATAATCTCACCCGTAGCACTACCACTACGAATGGTAAAAGCCGCAGCCGCAGCAGCGTTAACTAAAACACCCTGCAGCCTACCGCGTGATGGGCCTACAAGAGCAGCAGTATCGCTTGCCGCAAAATTGTAAGCTCTAACCTCTTGACCAGCCATTTAGCTACTCCTTTAAGGTTGTACTGTAGTGTTAAACGCTTGTGCGTACATTACTGTAATTCGAACAGAACCTGCGTTAGTAGCAGCAGAAGATGTCACAGTTAAGCGAAGGTCTGATGTGCCAGTATCGCCCCATTCTAGGGTTCCACCACCGCCAGCGCCCAGAGCCTTGACACCAACAGTAGTACCTGATGCGACTGCATTGATAATTGTATTTGCATTGCCACCAACTTCGCCAACACTAATGTTGGTTGTGGCGTTAGCAGCAGCTACAAGATCAATGATACAGTTAACGATCTTTGAGTTTGCGGGAATGACGATATCTGTAACAACCGCCGCAAGCGCACCACCCGCTAGGCTCTGCACTGTGTCTTGACACATTACAACATAGCCCACATTGGCGATATCAGTGCCTATGGTAGTTCCGTTTGTTGTTCTAATAGTACCAGCCCGAATCGGGCCTGAAAAAGTAGTCGTACCCATGTTGATCTCCTGTCTGGGTTAAGTCAGATACTTAGTGCATCTGTCAGGGACAGGATAACAATACAATAGATTATAAAAAAAAGAAAGGGCGCTTTGCAGTGCGAAACCTGACCAGCGCCCCTTCAGTTTGGTTCAATTGAACCTAAACACCCGGTGATCCGTAGATACCAAGTGGGTCAGATACACCGAAGCTGTAACGCTCCCGTGCCTTATAGCGAACATTGCCCGTATCAAAGTCACCGTCCATAGACGTTGTCATTGGTGTACGCTCAAAGTGCTTCATCCCGTTAGGAATGTCTGTCGTAAGGAAAAACGCATCTGCGTCTGTCAGATAGTGGTTGACAGTATAACCCTCTGGGATGGACCCATTGGAGTTAATCGCGTTGATGTCGTTGTCAGCCGTACCGACACGCAAAGATGTTTCCAGCAAACGAGTTGCAACAAACTGAAGCGCAGGTGGAATGATGAGCTTCCGTGGACGAGCGGCAATCAACAGACCACGTTCATCAACGTAAGCAGCAATGTCAATCACTGCTTGCTCAAGNGAAGTTTCATTCAAATCCACGTTAACCGCTGGGCGGTTTGAGTTTGTGGTCCCAGAAACCGTAGGGTGTGCTGTGTTGAACAGTGTGACGCCATCACCAGAGTTGAAGGTGGCGAAGCCTGTGTTCAGCAGAGCTGCCGCTTTTGTTTGCTTGGTATAAGCCATAGCCCGTGCGAGAGCTTTGGTATAACGAGCAGAAAGCGAATCGTACAGGTTGTCTTCCATTGCTTCTTCAGTAATGGAAAAGCCCATAGCGATAGTTTCATGGGTATAACGAGCAGTAAATGATTCCTGACCGTTGTCGTATGCAATTGCGCTGCCTTCGTTTTTAACGGGGGCAGAACCGAAACCTGAAAGTTTCACTTCTTCTTCAAAGCTACGGTCTGAAGATTCAGTTTCATAGATTTCAGCATGTTCGTTGTCATACTTGTCGTATTCCAAGCCAAACAAAGCATTGATACCTGGAAGTAGCTCTTTAAGGAGCTGGGCGCGAGAAATAGCCATTGATTATCTCCTTACAGGCCAAGACCAGCAGTGTACGCATGTGACGAAGGATTGAACTTAACAATCACATCGGTAAATGCGTCACCAACAGTTGAGTCTGGTGCGTTAACGAAATCTACAAGCTTAAAAGCTACTGTAGCGGTGGTGGCAGCAGTGGCTACATCCAGAGATATTCTGGAATTACCATTGGCTGTGTCTGGCGCAGTCTGATTAACAGCAAAGTTACTGTGCATCAAAGTTTGGGCCACGGCAGCGTCAGCTTGAATTTGGAACAACGCATTAGGGTCATCACAAATATAAGCTTGTGCATCAGCAGCAACTTGACCAGCAGGCCACTGATTGTTTTGGCGAAAACCACTGACAGCGTCAGTGTATGAACAGCCAAGGAAGATGCCGACAGTTCCAGCAGGGAACGGGTCGCCGTTTGTTCCAACGTCAGTGACTTTTGTGATAGTGCCGTTTGCGGCTACTTGCACAATATCACCGTTGGCAATAGCGGTGTTGTACCCTGAGGTAATGGGTAATTGGCGTGTGGACCCAGAGAAGGGCCGACCACCAATGGCATTAATAGGGCGCAAACCGTATGGGCTAGATGTAAGGGCCATTTGAGGCTCTCCTTCTATTACGATTTTGGTTCAATTGAACCTTTCTAAGCAAGTCAGGACTTGCCAAATGAAGTGCGCGAGGAACGCTCTGGGTTTAGCACAGGCATCCTCGGATCGGATTCGCGCATGAAGTTTCTATCCACTGATTCCATTTGAGTTTGTGCAGTGTATAGTTGACCTTCTTCGCGGTTGTTTGCTTTTTCAGTTGGAATGCTACACAGTAACAAGCCACCAACTTCAACATTATCTTTGAACCTAGAATCTATGTCAGACATGATGTGAAGTTCAGGATACTCAGAAGCTAAGACAGGGGTGTAACCCTCTCTAAATCTAGATGACACGTTTGTGTTGTCTGCGTTACCCAATGTAGATGTGCGAACATAACGGAACTCAATTCCATCTCTAGGTTCGGGGGTTGGCAGCATACTTTGTCGTGTCCACGGCTTTACACGTTCAGACATCTCGCGTGTTTCAGCTTCGCGTGGTTTCTTTGATTCAGCCATTTCTTGACTCCTTGAGTGCTTGCGCTGCGTATTGTTCATTCGATAAACCAAGCCTCTTAGCGAGGGAAGCTTGAGATGGTGACAATGTCACCGTGCGTGATTTGTTTGTGCTACGGCTGGCAGGGGCAACCACGTTACCCGTTTTTCTGGACGTTACAACATCGCGTTTATTTTCTCCAGCATTAAATTTACTGGGAAATGCAGAACGCATTGCCTCGTCTATTTTTTCATAATAATCGTCACTTCCAGCGGCTACACCTGATGTCACAAGCTCTTCATGGACACCAAATGCAAAGCCTGTCATTCTTTTGTCAGGACCAAACCATTCATTTCTAGCGGACCATTCTTTTGTTCTTTGATCTGGCTCTTGTGCCACTTCTTGAGTTTGCTGAAGTTTAAACTCAGAGGCTGGCCTTTGCTGGGGCTTCATACGCTCTACGCGATATTCTTCGTTGTTTATTGCGTTTAGCTTTTCATTAGCTGCAATCATGGCATCAGAATCACCAAGATCGTAAGCTTCTTTATATGCGGCCCTTGCCCGTTCCTTATCAGCAACAATTCTGCGCTTGGCCTGATCGACTATAACACCTTCACCTTGTTCCAGTGTCTTCTTCAGTCGTTCATTCTCTTCATGTATCGTCTTGGCGTAGTTTACAGCCTCTTCACGAACCTTGATGGCCTCGGCCTTATGCCTTTCGGCTTCTTTTATATCAAAGGTCATTTTCTTAATGCGCTTTTGCACACCAGCACTGTAACCAGCTATTTCATCTTCTGTAGGAACTACAGGAGAAACATCCTCTGATGTCTTTGGCGCGTCAAAGTCATCATCATCTGATATTTCTACTTCAATAGAATCTACGTCATCAAGGGCAGAAATCACTGTATCGTTTTCACCCTCAAGGTCTAAAGCTTTATTAGTCATACTCTTGTATACCCCCGTGGGTCATCTACTACTGCTTCAACTGTGTCATCATTAATGATTCTGAACTCTTTGCCGTGAATCTTAAAACGGGTGCCTGAGTATGATCTAAAGATGACAAAGTCCCCTTCTTTGCACCAAGGCCCATCTGGGAAACGACTTTTGTCTGAATAAGCTGATTCACCAACTTTCATAACAAATCCAATAATGGATGCTGTTTCTTCAGAGTTTTTAAGTTCGTCTGGCATGAAGACGCCACCTTCTGTGGTATCTTCTATCTGAGGCATTGCTATTAATACTTTATAGCCTGAAGGTATTGGGAGTTTTTTAACAGTTTTTTCTGATACTTCTGTTTCTGCGTACATTTTTTGCTTCCTTGCAGTGACTTTAGGCTCACAGTACCTTGCGTGGGATTACCACGATGCGAAGATAGTTAGATTAAAAAAAAACAACTATCAACACTAACTCTCTAAAAAACTTTTCTCCAGCTCTTCTAACTCTGACATTATGTGTTGATATGCTTTGTAGGAGCCTACGGAAGTGCAATAGCTATTATAGTCTGATGCACCCCCATAAGTTAGATGGGACTTGATACTATCCATCTGCATTTTGATTTCCCTGCTTAGTAGTGTTAGGATCGTTTCTTCCATTTTCTAATCTATCCCTTTCAGACATTTCTGTGTTTAGTAAGGTTTTTGCTACATTCAAGCTAAGGTCAACGCCTTCTTTCTTGGTTTTAGCTTCAGCCTGACTAAGCTCTATGCCAGCCTTGAGACCAATCTGTGCGCTGACACGTTTGTTTTCAGATTCAAGCTTGGCTGCTTCAAGCTGCAACTTTCCAGAATCGAAGTTTATTTTGTGCTTCAATTCCTGTTCTTTTATCGCCAGCTCTTTTTGTTGTATCTGTGTTAAAGGATCATTTTGCTGACGCTGATTTTCTTTTTGTTTTGCCTCTGCCTGATCTTTCTTCAGAAGCTTGTCTGCCGCCATAGCGGTCAAACGAGACAGCTCCACCTCTGCATCTTCAGGAAGGTCTGTGTCCATAGATGGCATTTCAACGCCAAGGTTCTTCTGTATCTCAACCCTGTACTGCATCGCTACGTGTTCAGTCACATGCGTAGCCATAGCCGCCTGTATGGCAGGAGCAAACGGACTTTGACCTACAATCTGCCGTAGCTTAGGGTCTTCCATTGCTGCCATGTGAACCTGAATGTGTGCCTCATGATCTTGATACATGAAGGCCTTTACAGGCTCTTGCTTTAGCATAGCCATGTTTTCGGTCACTGGGTCCATTGGCTTGATGTCATCTGGCAGCTTAATGATGTCACCAGCGTCCTGAATGCCAAGAACCTCTAACATCTGACGATGCAACTTACCCATGTCATACAATTGAGGTGCCTGTTGTGCCAACTGTAGCGCAGCTTGGTACTGCATAACCCTTTGAGCCATAGTGGATGCGTTAGGGTCAGAAACAGGAATAACATCCACACGCCCATCAAAGTCATCAATACGGCTGAAGTCACCGTCCATCTCATATGCGTAGTCTTCTGGCATATAATCACGAATAATACGCGATAATAGGCGAAGCTCTGTCTTCATTGATGCGTGTATACGGGCCTGTACCCCAGACATGACCTTCATAGAGCGTTCCATTAGGGCCAATGTGGTCCCAACGGGTGCCTGAGGGTTCATATCGCCTACTTGTACGTCTGCAACCGATCCAATGCGGCGTCCTTCTTCGACAACATTTCCAAGTAAAGCGTATAATACGCTTGATGGCTCTTTGTACGGGATAAAAGTGATTGAGTCGCGTATTGCGCCACCTGGTACGTCCACATCCCTAAATTCACCTGGCATGAGAGGCGAATCATCGCCTTTGATGCGTAGACCCCTAGCTTTGAGGCCAGCAGGTAGATTCGATAACGTCCCAGCGTCAATAAGCTGGCGAAGTATTGAAGTCGCAGATTTAGCCAGACCCCCAATGAGGTGAATAAGGCCTGTACCGTAGAACCCAAGTCCCGGAAGGTATCGGTAATGAGTGAAATGCTGTATTTTCTTTTTCTTATTGTCATCTTCTTCCCAATTTGCCCTGATTGATAGTATTGTTCTAGACGATTTATCAATTGTTATGACGTATGGTCGGGCTATACCGTCTGGATCATCAAATTCCTCTGGCATATTGAGGTTAACATGCATCTCAAGGATGGTATGGCGGTCATCATCAGACATAACGGTGCTTTCACCGTCNAATTCATCGTATTTTTCTTGTATATCTGANTAATCAGGCTCTGCACTGGGCAANTCAACGTCACGATAGAAGCCATTNACCTGAAGTTCNAGTATTTCATTGGGTGTTTTTTTCATAACGTGGGTGTAACGTGGACATGCCATCATATCTGTGGCACCGTAGGACGCAACAAAGTCTTCTGCTGGCACAAACATGGCGCAAGGACGCTCCATGATAGGATCATAGTAGACTTTCTTGAAGGCAGAGCCAGCAATAGGGAGCTTGAACAGCATTTGCTCAGTCTCATCTCTGTATTCTGTCATTTCTTCCGTCAGCATGTAGTTGAGTTCTTTCTCTACGCGCTGAGATTGCTCGTACTTCTCTGGCGTGAGCTTGCCAAGTATCTTGGTCCTTACTGGCCCAGAGGCTGGGAATAACTCACCCATAGCCTGTGCCTGAAAGCGAACCACTGCTTCAGTCATAATTGGGTGAAACACACCAGACGCTCCAGCCCAAGGCTGTTGACGGTCTTCAACCTTCATTCCCAACAGGTCTAAGCCCTTAACATAGGCCCTAGCCCAATCCTTTCTGGACTCACGGTCAGCAACAAACTCTGAAACCAACTCGGATGCCATTGAGTCAAGGTCGGTCTCTTCTATGAATTCAGCTAGGTTGCTGTCATGCTGGATATCAGCAACATCTTCATCCATACCGCCCGTAAAGTCGATAACAACACTGCCATCATCTTGCTCAAATGATATGGCATCAGGATTAAGAACCTGAACCTCGACCTGAACCTCTTCTTCATTTTCTGCTACATCAACATCAGAAGGGTCTAAGGGTTTGGTAATAGCCATATCGTCATCTCCAGTTTTGGTTCAATTGAACTTTTACACCAAAAGGCGTAAAATATAAAGCCCTAGTAGTAACTGACGGGCCGTTGGTACTTAGGCTCATCATCCCAATCATCTGTCGGGGTTCTAATCCAACCACCCTGCCTAAATCTCATGAGTGCCTGTGATGTACTATCAACGTAGTCATCGTGATCACCAGCAGGAAATGCCGCACACTCCTCAATGATTTCCTCAGCCCACCGTGTAGGTGGGTGCCAGATCATTCCGCTGGCAAAAAGATCAGTGATAGAATTAACCCTAGCAATCTTATCCTGACCCCTAGATGGCGTGAACTCAGTCACTGGCAGACCCATGTTACGAAGCTCAAAGATCAACGGCGCACCAGACGCCTTTTTCTCAACTACCAACTGATCAGGCTCAAACTCCCAGTACTTGTCATATGCCGCCATCTTTAGTTCAGGAAACTCTAACTTCTCTTTGTAGCCATCCAGTAAAATAACATTAGGCATCATCTTACCATCATCATCAGGATGGTAGAATATACCCCATGTGGTACAGGCACTGTAGTCCGATCTTTGCGTCTTTAAGAATGCCGTGTCCCAAGATTGAATGATAGCCTCACATGGCGGTGGGTCTTGCTTCTCCCACTCCTTCCACCACTCGCGCTTAATTAAAGCACCTTCCTCTGATGTCGGGTCTTGCTGATACTGTGCAGACCACTTGGACACAGGTATCTCTGCCTTAATCTCCTCAAGCTCTTCCACTGACCAAAACTCAGGCCACAGTGGTGAGCCAGACGGCATAATAGCTGGAAGCTCAATAACCTCCCACTCACTCGTACCAACCTTGTTCATCTGGGTCTTCATTATCTGACCCGTCAAATCACGTTTACCCCAACGGGTCATAACAATGATTATAGCACCACCTGGTTGTAAACGCTGACGAGGGCCAGAGGTGTACCATTCATAAACCTTGTCATAAACTTCTGGATTGTACTGTGCCTGTGCAGCATCCTGTTCGCTGTGAGGATCATCAACCACGAATACATCGGCACCCTTACCAGTTACAGCACCACCAACACCAATAGCAAAATAATCACCACGTTTGTTCGTGTTCCATCTACCAGCAGCTTTACTATCACTGGACAAATCAACGCCCTTAAACACCTTCTGGAAGTCATCACTCTGAATAAGGTTACGAACCTTACGACCAAACCCGACAGCCAAGTCAGCAGTGTGAGCAGTCTGAATGATCTTCTTCTCTGGAAACTGACCTAAGAACCAAGCAGGAAATAAATAAGACGCAAACTCCGACTTGGTATGTCTAGGCGGCATGTTGATAATCAACCGCTTTAACTCGCCCCTAGCCACACGTTCAAAAGCATCAGCCATTACCTCATGATGATGACCGTGAATGAAGCTAGGCCACATGCGCTTAACAAAAGGAATAAACTCCTCTCTCGCACCCTGTAAGCTCTCAGCCTCTTCTAACGCTTCCAAATCCTTCAGCAGCTCAACCTGTTCATGTACAGGCACATTTGAAAGCTTAGATAAGATATGATCGTACTTACCCAAATTATCTCCCCCTATAGTATATATATATTATATATAACTACAGTAATAGCTCTTTACTGTAATAAGTAATACTACTCTAAAGTAAATACTCTAACTAGACTGACAGGCATTTGCGCCTACCAATGCTGAAATCAATAGATAAATCAAGATAAAATAGTATTTGACCTTAACTCTGCATTTTATTTTTTGTAATTTTTTTTTGTAAAATTTTTAAGCCCGAAAAAGTTGGTAACTTATCCGTCCAAAAGGGGTCCGTACTATTTGGGGAAAATTGAGAATCGTTTGAGCGAAACTGTATGTATGTGATCTCGCGTGGGCGTGCGTGTGTGAGGGGGGTCGGGGGTGGGTGGGGGTGCCTCGCGCGCGTTCTTTAAACTCATTCGCGTGCGCGTTGCGCGTTCATTTCTATGGAAAAGAAAAGCTTTCTGTCAGGGCGTGACAGGCAGTGTCAGGGCAGTCAGGGTGCCGACAGGATCAGGTCAGGCACCACGGGGCTGCACAGGCAGTGTCAGGCCCAACTGACATGCAAGGCGCGACCCGTCAGGCGTTTGGTGCAAGTGAACTTAACGGGGCTGGTCACTGATACCGCGCAAGCTTGGCCTCTATCGCTTCCCTGATATCATCGGCTGACCGTTCGGCGGTGATGTCAGACGTTTCGATCACATCGGTGAACAGGGCGCAGCTCTTGCCAAGCGCGACCAACGCAGCGACACGGCTGTTGGGCGGCATCTCAATATCGTGGGCGATATCCTCAAGACTTTTCAAAACCTGTTGAGACCGTCCGAGTGCCAGCATACGCTGCATCTGCTGTTGTTGGGCGTGAAGGCTCTCACATCTGGTGGTGATCTGGTGGTTTGTCATGAGGCGGTGTGCCTCTCGGTTGACCGTGTGAGCTGCCATCCCTGCATGGTCATATGCTGCTCTGTACGCATCCGATAAACTGAGACCTTGCACCACCCCCTCGCAAAAGGCTTCCTGTTTGTCTGTAAGGCCTGAGGGTCTCTTAGCTGACCTCTGTCTGGTCTTGCCACTGGCACCTGTAGCTCGACCCACTGTGGCTTTACTGATTGGCACTACCTTACTGTCCTGTTTGTCTTTGCCTGTATCCTTGGTCATCTGTTTACTTCCCTATGTGGTTGTCTGTCATGTGACGCTGCGCTGGCTGTCGGGCGCGGTCTTTCACCTCTGATCATATCAGGCACCTTTGGGCCTGTCCAACTGGGAAAGGGTGACAGCAGCTAGCATACCCAAAAAGTATGTATCACTATTTACTTTCGGCCAAAAGCGTCCGTCACAGCCGTAGAAATTAGCCACAAAAAAGCCTCAAAATACCGTATGAAAATGGGCTTAAAGCAATGTAATTAAACAAGAAAAAACAAACCTTCTCTTAAAAATCTGACCGACCCATAATTGGGGACTTATTTCAGGCAAAAGTGGTTCGTTTTATCCATGTTTTATCCATGTTCTGACCCCCCAAATGACACGCTGCTCGTCGATTTGTATGCATTTGCATGTAATATCAGGCAGATCAATTACAAATGGTCAATATAATAGTCAATGAAATCAACACACTATAAATTAATTAAGTTCAATTGCACAAAAATGTTAAATAAGGGGTTTTCTTTACCGTTACTTTGTGGGACAAGGATGACAGACGCAGGGAAGGCAACGAGCCGCTTCGCTCACAACGCCCCGCCGACATAGCCTCACAAGGCCAGCCAATAGGCTCACCGACGAAACCGCGCCGCGAGGCACACGCCGCCAGATATACTGGTTCACTTAAAGGTCTGTAAAAGGGGACAGAGGGACACGCTCGTATCATCAGAGGAATAACCCAGACTTTAATGCGGGGATGTGCTGCTGACCATATGCACATCGGATGCCGACACTGTGAACGTGAGACAGTGAGTTGGTTAAATGTTTGAGAATGACCAGTCTGATGTGCCGCGAAGCTTTGACGCTGCCCCCGCAAATGAAAACGATAACTCAACCCGCTGGTCTTAAACTTCGATATGTAAAGATGTCGGCGGCGGGTTGGTTGGTATCGTAAAAGGTTCAATTGAACTTTTCACAATATCAATCAAATCAAACGGGAGTGACACAATGCAATTCTTGACACAAGCAACCGAAAACACTGCACCCCTCACCGCAATGCAAATCACCATGTGTGACAATGCAGCCGCTGCATACAACATGGCATTCAAGATGCTAGCGCAGGGCGATGAGAAGATGGCGAATGACTACCATGAGCGCGGATGTGCGCTGCAAAACAATGCCATGCGCCTTGGCGGTGGCACTCAATTCAGAGCGGTTCAGAGCCGCATAATGTCAAAGCGAGTTTGTTATGAATACTAGGAACCCAATGGCGCGAGACCTTCGCACCCCAAAGTACCGCACCAGAGTGGTGCAAATGAAGACAAAGAAACTGCCACGTAAGGCAAAACATAAAGGATCATTTAAATGAATGTACAAATAAAATCTTCAGTCTCGCATATCACTGCCGCTGGTATCACAATTGATATCCTCATTGATGTAGACGGTGAGGTCAGCACGCTGACCATCACATCGCGTCAGCAAGGCGCACGCGATTGGCGATATATTGTAGCAATGCAAGGTGGCCGCTGGCGGTTGGACACTGACGAATTCCTCAAACAGGAACACAAGGTTGGGTTTGACAAAGATGATGTCTTTGACGTTAGCTACGTGGCCCACATGGTCAAGCACCTCGGCACTGACCTCAACTTCAATGACCTCAGCCGTCACCAATGCGATGGCAGGGTCACAGTCCTATCAATGAAAGAGGCCTAAGGAATGCGAATTTCTGGCACCCTGAGGGGTGTCAGTGATGCGAATTCTCGCAAGGTTCAATTGAACCAAATCATGATCATGGAAGGATCACACAATGACTATCAATTTTGAAATGGACACTATGGTTGCCGCTAACATCATCACAGCGGAGCGCAATATCAAGTCATTCAAGGATGACACAAAAGAAAGTGCTGAAGGTATTCAGCGCAATAAACTCACAGTTTACTGTGAAATCACAGCGGTCCTAGTCGGGCTTGGCGATGACGGTTGGAGCAAGTCGGGCCGTGTTCGCAGCACCATTGCAAAGAGCTTTAAAGAGGCTCTGATCAATGACGTTGAGGACGGGGGAGCAGCGGTTAGCAAGGCCTCAGCCAAACGCTACTGGGAAAACTCAGTGGCTGCTGCCCGTGGCATACGCCGTGATCATGGCCTTGGTCAGAACACCACGCCTGACGCAGTGAGCGAATTGTTTCAGGACTTGCAGATAAGCAAAGAGGCGCACATCGTGCGCGAGTTTGTCAACAACCGCGAGGTCTCAGCGGCCCGTGCGCTGGCTGAAAAAGTGGTGGGCAAGTTCAAGCTTGACCGTGACAACCACACAGGCTTGTTCAACAAGTCAGGCACCTTTGTCGAGGGTCTCGACGATGACGGGCTGGCTGAGTTTGAGGACGCTATCCGCGAACTCAAAGCGGTTCGTGCAGCCCAACGGGCAGAGGCTGATGCTACTGCCGCTGCTGCTGCCGCCGAGACTGCGACTGTCAACGAGACACTCGACGCCTTGGAGGCCTGAACGCAAGACTGCCCCGCTTCGGCGGGGCGGTTGCTATCCACTAAGGCCACTAGGCCTTGCTGCATGGCAACCAATCAAAAGGGAATGACACAATGGCTAGACCACTCTGCCCTGCCGAGGGCCTGATCGGCTATGACTTTCTGGACCTAAAAATGGCCCGTAAGTCTCGCAAGATTTCACAACGTCAAGCCAGCAAGGCGCGGCGTAAGTTCTTCAAAGCCGAGGCCTTGGCCTTGGTCGCGCAAGACGATGAGGTCATTGACTGCAACCGCCTTGGCAATGTGTTCAACTCCAGCGACTATGATGTCGATCTGGTGGACACCGCCGAGGTGTTTGAGCCGTTTGGCTTGCACTATGATCTGAGTGACTTGATCGATGTCACCGAGGGTGCGTTTGTTTACGTGAATGGCGAGTGCATCCCTGCACTCGTTTAGTTCACTTGAACTTAAATGAAACCAGTAGTTAATCAAAAAGGAATGAACATGGATAATCTATCAAATGAAGACGTTGTCATCGACAAGCTGGAGGAAATGATGACTTGGAACACATTTGCCCGTTCACTTGTTAATCAGCACCTCGCAAAGGGACGGCTGTCACCTAATCAATGGGCCGCTGCCGAGCGGATGATTGCAAAAATGGCTGCAAACAAGGTGGCCCGTGATGCTAAAAGCGTTGACGTTAACGTGGGCAAGATAAATGACCTTCTTGTTCACGCTAAGGTTAAGCGACCTGTATTCAGGGCCGAGGGCCTCAAGTTTAGCCTTGCACCCATCACCCTCAAAAATGGGCAACCCGCTGCTAATGCTGGTGCAGTCTATGTGAAGGCTGGGGATGAATACCAAGGAAAGATATCTGGCGGCAAGTTTCATGCTGGCAGGGACTGCCTAGATGACACGCCTCAGGCGGTTGTCAGGGCTGCTCAAGACCCTCGCGGGGTTGCGGTACAGTATGGGCGCGACACAGGCATCTGTGCCTGTTGTGGGCGCACTCTGACAGACCCTGTGAGCATAGAAATGGGTATAGGGCCTATTTGTGCAGAGAAGTGGGGCCTGTAGCCCCAGAAAGGGACGCTATGTGGGAAGTTAGATCAAACTGGGTGTGGCCTGAGGGCCGCACCTTGGAGTGCAGGAATGAGCCTGTCACTGAATGGACGCAAGCTATATCTGTTGAGACTGAGACAGAGGCCCGTGAGTGGTGGGCATGTTGGTCCAAAAATTGGCCTGACCCCACAAGGACAGAAACAATGACCTCGCCCACTGGTGAAGTTGTAGAGCGGAGGGTTGGATGATGGCTGTACACTTTGTCGGATTTAGGACTGACGCAGAGCATAGTGCAGCGGTCAAGGTTTGGGGAAAGCCAGACTTTGTCCATATGTGGCATGACCACAGAATGCAGGGTGATATAGACGATGATCTAGATACCGTTGTGTTTGGATCAAAAGGCAGTCTGACACCCTCAAAATTCTCATGGCAAGACCATGAGCTATGGTGAAAGGAAATTAATGTCAAAGTATGTCGAGATCACTTTGATGCTAGAAGAAAAGACCCTGCGCGACATCAAACTGATGTGCAACATAAAGCGCATGGTAGGGCGCGAGGACATGTGTTCAGAGGCTTGGTTAAAAGTTATTCAAGCTATGCAGGATCAGAAAAACGCTGCTGATATCTGCCTTAAAGAATATAGAGAGGATTAACACCGTATGACTGAAACACTACATGAACAGGCGCAGGGCCTCAGAGACTATGCTGAGGCTCTGGACCTAAGCATAGGTGCAACCGTCAGGGCCTACGGCTCTGGGGTTCGCCCCGCATGGGTCAGCGAAGACATTGCAATGGATACTATGCTTCGTGATCAGGCTCTTGCTGAGGCTGACCGCATTGAGAAAAGTTCAAGTGAACCAAAATAAAATCATGCTAACGCCGTTAGCGTGATTAACCATAATCAAAACTGGAGGCCAACATGGCAAACATTACTCAACTGATTACACGCACGAAGGCTGCTGTTCATTACGCAGTCAACTTGCCAGAGGATGCTGATGCATCCGAACACAGCACCATGTACTGGGTGTCAGAACCGGGACTTGGTAAGACATCAGGCATCAAACAGATCGCCCGTGAGCTTGACCTCAAGCTGGTCATAGTCGATCTGGCTCAGTCAGAGCCAACTGACATATGTGGCACTAATTGGATCAAAGATAACCCTGACGGGACACGGTCCATGACACGGCTCAAGCCTGAGTGGTTCCCTGAGGAAGGCACCAAGGGCATCCTGTTCTTTGACGAGGTCGCGCAAGGCGAGAAGGCAAGCCTCAATGTGGTGGGTCAGGTGATCCATGAGCTACGTGCAGGACCGCACAAGCTACCGCATGGCTGGGTCTGTGTCGCTGCGTCCAATGGGATCAAGGACAAGGCTGGCGTCCAACGTCTGCCTAGTCAGTTGAAGGACCGCTTCAACTTCCAATACCTTGAGGTCGATCTTGAAAGTGTGATCAAGTACTTCAGGTCAATTGGTGCAGACGAGCGCATCTGCGCTTACCTGCGCTTCAGACCTGAGTGGGTACACCGCTTCAATGCAGACGCCGATAGTTGCCCAACACCACGGTCATGGCACCGTGTCTCCAATGTTCTCAAGTGGGGCTTGGATTGGGAAGACATGCTAGAGTGTATAGCTGGTGAGGTAGGCCCTGCCGCTGCTGGTGACTTTGCTGGGTTCTTGAAGCTCTATGAGAGCTGCCCAGACATTGATGAACTGATCGCCAGCCCTATGGCTGCTGAGGTGCCGAAAGACATGGGCGTTATGTATGCCATCTGTGCTGCGCTGGCTACGCGCATGAACGATGACAATGCTGACAACATCATCAAGTTCCTCAACCGCTTGCCACAGGGTGAGTTCGCGGCCTTTGTTATCAAGGACGCCTACAACCGTGACAAGGAACTCAAGTCTAACAAGGCCATACGGGCATGGTGCCTAGACAATGGTCATGTTTTGTTGGTCTGATC
>NYWV01000046.1 GCA_002685195.1 Porticoccaceae bacterium | reverse complement strand
TTTTATGCTTACCAACACTCGTTTAGTCCATGGGCAACACGATCATAGCCGCTGCATTGATGCCGCTCTATCTCGAGCCGAGGACCTCTGTCAAAAGAAAAATGCTAAACTAACGCCGACGCGAGCAACAGTGCTAAGTATACTATGGCAGAGTCATCGCCCATTGGGGGCATATCAAGTTCAAGATCGCCTTTCAAAAATCATGGGAAAAACAACCGCTCCCCCCACAGTTTATCGTGCCATAGAGTTTCTTCTACGTCTTGGGCTTATCCATAGATTACCCTCTCTGAATGCCTATATTGGCTGCCCTTTCCCCAACAGCGAGCACAGTAATCTATTTATGATTTGCAATGAATGTGGTTGCGTAGCTGAAATGGCCGATGCTTCTCTAAATACACTTCTTCAAACGGCCTGCGACAAGACAAATTTTGAGCTTCACTCTCAAAACGTAGAGCTATTTGGTGTCTGCCCCCAGTGTTCTGCCCCCACTATCAACGAAGATATAAGCCATGTCTAGATTATTATTAACCTTAAATGGTATCCACAAATCTTTTGCAGGAAAAGCTGTCATAGAAGACGTTTCCCTTTCTCTGAAACAGGGCGAGATTACTACTTTAATCGGCCCTAATGGTGCCGGCAAATCAACCTTGGCTAAGATTATTCTTGGTCTGATTAAGCCTGACTCTGGGACAAGATTGCCCAATGCAGAATTGAACATAGGCTATATGCCTCAAAAAATTAGCATTGATCCGACANTACCCATCTCAACCTGTCGCTTTTTGCAGCTTGCTAACACTTCTCATCAAGCTTGCCATCAGGCGCTGGAGTCTGTTGGNATCAGGCATTTGACNAAAATCCCAATTCAGAGGTTATCNGGTGGCGAATTACAGCGGGCATTACTCGCTAGAGCAATTCTCCGTAATCCTAATTTGTTGGTTTTGGACGAGCCGGTTCAGGGTGTTGATGTTAATGGCCAAAATGCGCTATACAAGATGATCAATAGTCTAGCCAAAACTCTAAACTGTGGTGTATTGATGGTGTCTCATGATCTGCATTTAGTGATGTCTGCTACAGACCAGGTGATTTGTTTAAACCGACATATCTGCTGTGAAGGTCATCCAGAGAAAGTAACTCAGGATCCTGCTTTTATAGACATTTTTGGTCAAACAACTGCTATTTATTCCCACCACCATGATCACGATCATAACTTACATGGCGAAGTTCTTGATGATCACACTCATCAGCATGGGGAGTCTTGTAATCATGACTGATTTTTTATTGTATGCTTTNCTTGCCGGCGTCGGCGTCGCCGCTGTGGCNGGGCCANTGGGCTGTTTTGTNGTNTGGAGACGGATGGCATANTTTGGCGACACCNTNGCCCATAGNGCTCTGTTGGGNGTATCTCTAGGCGTTATGCTTGATATAAATCTGAATATAACCNTNACCGCTATCCCTTTGATTATGGCTATGGTTTTAGTCTTTTTGGAACAAANAGGATTCCTATCCCTCGACACCNTGCTTGGGATTTTGTCTCACTCCGCTCTTGCCTTAGGTTTGGTTGTTATTTCTTTATTACCTGATGTGCGCGTAGATTTAATGTCACTTCTTTTTGGCGATCTACTGGCAGTCACGCAAAGCGACCTCTGGGTAATTTATGGTGTAGCCTGCGCAGTAATGATCTTGTTAGGGCTGCTGTGGCAGCAACTGATAAACATTACTGTCGATCCCGAATTAGCCGCGGTGGAAGGTACCAATGTCACCTTAGTCAGCACGGCATTAATGTTGATTACGGCCTTAGTGATTGCCCTTGCGATGAAAGTGGTGGGGGTATTGCTAATCACTGCGCTGTTGATTATTCCNGCGGCAACCGCTCGACAGCTAAGTCACACGCCCGAACAAATGGCTGTGGTGGCCAGTGTTGTTGCAATGATTGCCGTGGTGATGGGCTTAGCAATGTCTTGGTACATCGATACCCCTGCTGGGCCATCGGTTGTGATCAGTGCTGGGGTTTTATTTAGCCTATCCNTGGGTTATCGCAGACTGGCTAGTTGAATGAAGCGTAAATAGAGCGCCAGGTCTGTCGCAACATAATTTCCGAATGGGGACCTCTAAAAAAGCCATGGTAGTCCCCTTTAGGNTTGATCAAAACTATTTGCGTGCTGTGGTCAACAGTATAGTCTTCGCCCTCCAGAGGCACTTTGTTATAAGCCACATTAATCTCAGCAGTGAAACGTCGAATCAAATGTTTGTTGCCGGTTACNCCAATAAAATCAGAATTGAAATAGGGCATATACTGGGCAAGCTTTTCCACCGTGTCGCGCTCAGCATCTAAGGACACCATCAGAATCTGGAGATTGTCTTTTTCGGTCTCTTTAAGCTTGCTATAAGTTTGATTGAGAGTTGCCAACGTAGTGGGGCAGATATCAGGACACTGGGTAAACCCAAAGAAGATCATGCTCCATTTNCCCTTAAGTTGCTCCTTAGAAAAAACCTCCCCGTGGTGGTCCAGCAATTCAAAATCACTAAATACGCGAGGCGTATTGAGTACTATAGCCCCATTAGCTCGAAGCTCCTGATCGTTCATGACCACAGGCTGATCCATCTTCCAGATGAATCCTGATATCACTANGCAAATAATACATAAGACAAACAGAACCGTCCGCCTAATCCCCGTTTCTTGTTGCGTCATAACGTTGTCCTTTAACCGGCAGGTAAGTAGGTTACTGTTTCAATAAAATAGTGATCCACCAACATCACGGCAAACAACACCATTAAGTAAACAATAGAATACTGAAAAGTCTTCATCCCAGAGTTGCCGCCCTCACTGCGCAACATAACTATAGCCCAATAAAGGAACCCCAACCCCAACAACAGCGAACTGACAAGGTACAGCCATCCAAACATTCCAGTGAGGTAGGGCATGGTGGTGACAATAATCAGTAATAGGGTATACAGAAGGATATTTATTTTCGTGTATCTCTCTCCATGGGTTACTGGAAGCATAGGGATCTTGGCTTTGGCGTACTCGTCTTTGCGGTGCACTGCTAGAGCCCAAAAGTGTGGTGGCGTCCAAGCGAAAATAATTAGCACCAATAGCAGAGCGTTGTGATGGATCTCTCCTGTCACTGCTGTCCACCCCAACAATGGTGGCGCAGCTCCCGCCAGGCCACCAATGACAATATTTTGCGGGGTCGCTCGCTTCAAAAACATAGTGTAAATAAACGCATAGCCCACCAGTGATGCGAGGGTAAGCCAGGCAGTCAACACATTGGTAAAAATAAGCAGGATCGCCATTCCCAGCAAGCCTGTAATCAGGGCAAACAGGATCGCCTGTCGAGGCGTTATACGCCCTTGGGCAAGAGGGCGATTGAGAGTTCGNGCCATTTTGTCATCCACATGACGATCAACAATNTGATTGACTGCTGCAGCTGANCCNGCACANAGNGCAATCCCTAAATTACCAAAAATAAGNACCGACAAAGGNACAGACTGTTGAGTAGCCAAAACCATACCGATNACCGAGGTNAGGATCATCAACGCNACCACNTTAGGCTTACANAACTCTANGTAGTCACGCCAGCTNACAGCGGCGGTNTTTAACTCGGTTTGGGACATTGACCTTTTCTCCGAAGAATTAAAACCAGTTTAACCTAAGATAGACGCTCTAGCGATCTGGTGAATATTTTAGCAAATGTTTTAAGTCATCAAGCAGTCCATTACCATCATGCTCTTTAGTATAATAAAGAATACCTTGTTGATCTGGAGTCATGACAAAATGTCGTGGCTCAAGCATATCCCATTCAGCTGAACTTCCAGCAACAACCTGAGCAATCATGTCCGCTTTTATTGGCAGAATTGTTAGGAAAGGATGAACCATTTCTAACTCCTCGATCCGTTGAGAACTAATGGTATCCATATCGGGTAAAAAAATCCGCTCTACGCGACCTGTAGACTTACCCAACAGCATATGAACTTGCCTGCTGCTAAACAACATCTCTTCACAAACACTATCACAGCCATTTCCTCCAGTGGTAACTACTTTCCACTTTGGCCTGCCCTCTGACTCCAAAGATTCGAGCACCGACGCAAAGTCGAGCGTTGGTCTGACTAATTCGCCAACATTCGTTGTTCCCAGCATCGATATCATTTCCTGTCGCTGCTGCTCAGTTTTTGGCACCATAATAAAACCAGCCAAAATAACACCGCCGACGATCAACAGCATCAACCAAATCTGATACTGAAATCCACGCTGCTTTGGCGATATCTTGCTTTGCTCGTTCATTATTAATTTTCCCTGTTTAATTTGGCACCAAGGCCACTTACTTTCTTTTAACAAAGGACCCTAAATTTGAGTTAGCGATCAAGGTCATCAATAACAGTACCGCGGCCATTATAAACCACTGAACCGCATACCCAGTGTGCTTCGCAGGCTGCACTGAAACTGTTACCCAGCCTGTNTTGAGAGCNCCTATAGAATCTGAGTCTAAGCGCAATTGATAATCGAAAAAGTCATTGCCATACAACTCCTCAGCACGTTCAGCTGACACCCAGCCTACTCTACTCGGCCACTGGCTCACCGTTTTAATGCCATCGTCTAAGCGATAACCACCACCTAAACTGCGGTACAAAACTCCCCGCAACTGAACCTCNCCTTCTACTGATTCAACCACGGGCAGTTCATTTCTGTTCANTGACGCTGGCACCCAACCNCTATTGACTAAAATAGCCTGGCTGCGCCCATTNACTTTNAGNCCGTCTACTGCAAGAGCCTCCAATATTTCATATCCAGGCCGCCCATTTTTAACTCTATTATCTAGCAATATACGTCTGTTTCCATCCAACGTACCTGTTACCCACGCTGCTCGATACTGGTAATTTTCATCTCGCTTCAGTTCTGCCAAACCAATGGGAGCTGCCTGCTGATTAGCATTAAACTCATCCAAAATNCGTTGCTTTTCATCGGCACGTTCTAGTTGCCAAAACCCTAACGAGATCAGCAAAGGGAAAAANAGAGTCGCAAGCACTAAAAGACTTGCGTTAGGTTGCCACTCAAATTTTTCTGGAGAAACGTGGGGCTCTCGGCTCATATGTGTTTAAATCCTTGTCTTTATCTAGGACCTTAACCGTTATGCTTTTA
This sequence comes from Porticoccaceae bacterium, assembly GCA_002685195.1. GTDB lineage: Bacteria > Pseudomonadota > Gammaproteobacteria > Pseudomonadales > Porticoccaceae > HTCC2207. Next base: position 28,217 of record NYWV01000046.1, on the reverse strand, counting down.
AAATCAATAATCGTTATTTTATTTATTGCCATTCTCATCAGTCTGTTTACAGGATTGCGTTTTCTCGTAAAAGACCTCGGCGACTCCAAGAGTCGAGTATTACATAGTCTTGGAATGCGAGTGACCCTTGCTGCTCTACTTATTGGAACGATAGTCTATGGTGTCTTTACTGGACAGATTGGCAGCCAGGCTCCGTGGGACAAACAGCTTCACTCCGATGGCAAACAGTTGGAACAACAACGCTCAACTAAACCCTAATTTTTGACGGCACAGACAAAAACGGCCAGGAATTTCCTAGCCGTTCCTCTGCTGAAATGCCATTATCCAAGCACATAAACGATAATAAACAATCCGATCCAAATGACATCAACAAAGTGCCAATACCAGGCTGCTGCTTCAAAACCAAAATGATCTGCTTCATTGAAGTGACCTTTGAGCCCTCGCAAAAAGGCAATAAGCAACATAATTGTCCCCAAAGTCACATGGGCACCATGGAATCCGGTCAATAAAAAGAATGTGGTCCCATATATGCCTGACTCTAAGGTAAGTCCAAGCTCCTGATAAGCATGAATATACTCTTCTGCCTGGAGGAACAAGAATATAACCCCGAGCGCGACGGTTAGACCCAGCCACTGAACGAACTTCTTACGATTTCCTTCTTTCAAGGCATGATGTGCAACATGCACAGTACCACTTGACGATATCAAAACGATGGTATTCCACAACGGTAACCATCCCAATATTTGGCTCCACCCGGGAAAGCTCATTGCTTCTTGAGGACCAATAAATTTAGCGACATCTCCATTAACAGTTTGGTCAGGAGTAACTAGGGGAGGCCATGTTGCATCATAGCCATTCCACAAGTGAGTGGCGTTTGCAATAGCCGCATCAGTAGCTGTGTCATCAAACAATCCAACAGCCGCTTCGCCGCCAATCCAAGGACCAACTAGTACTCTGACGTAAAATAACGATCCAAAAAAGCAGACAAAAAACATCAACTCAGAAAAAATAAACCAGTACATACCTAAAACATAGGAGTGCTTGAGTTGGTCGCTAACGATGCCTTGGGTATTTTCTTGTATAACGATACTCCACCACTTATACATCACCATGGCCATAATCAACGTACCGATCAAAAAGACAGTAGATGTACCACCCTCTATCACCCAGCTTCCAGCGCCAAAAGCCATCACACCCATCCCTAAGGCCGCCGCTAAGGGCAGCTTGCTTTGTTCGGGTACGTAATAACTACCTTCTGTTGACATCGTTACTCTCCGTTTACTTTAATTGTGAGACCTGCATCGATCCGCGGTCTGTTATATCAAAAATTGTGTATGACAAAGTTACTGTATTCACGCTAGCGGGTAAGTCTGGATCAATAATAAAAACCACTGCAAGCTCAGCATCATCGCCAGCTGCAAGGGGCTGATTGTTAAAACAGAAACATTCCGTTTTGAGAAAATAATCCGCTGCATTATTGGGGAGCACATTAGGAATTGCCTGACCGACCATATCCATGCCAGTTAAATTTTTNGCATAAAACACTATTTCTTTCTGCTCTCCAGGATGAACCACCACTTTGTGCTCAACGGGATANAATTCCCATGGCATGGTGGCATTGTTTGTCGCAACAAATTGAACTTCAACTTCTCTGGTTGTATCTACGACTACTTCAGTTGCAGTGTACGCATCGCCCGTTTTACCACCGATGCCAGTAATCTCGCAAAAGAGATCATACAAAGGTGGTAAAACAAATATAGCAAACATNAACATCACTGCCGCGCCCAATAGACTCTTAATGAGCACATTNCGNTGCGAAGTTGTGTTTTCCATACCCTTACCCTCGACTACTTNAGTACAGGTGGTGTTGAGAATGTATGGAATGGTGCCGGTGTTGGCAGCGTCCATTCAAGTCCTTCTGCACCTTCCCAAACTTTCGGGTCATCAATCGGCTTACCCCAACCAATCGTTCGAATGACGTTGAACAAGAATAATAACTGCGCACCACCATACATAAAGGCGCCAATACTAGACACCATGTTCCAATCAGCAAACTGTAGTCCGTAATCAGAGTACCGACGCGGCATCCCTGCTAGGCCCAAAAAGTGCTGTGGCATAAACGTAATGTTGAAGGCGATGAAGGCAATCCAGAATTGTACTTTACCCATCGTTTCGTCATACATCCGTCCGCACCATTTTGGTAGCCAATAGTAGACAGCGGCAGTACCACTGAACACAGCGCCGGCAACCATCACATAGTGGAAGTGAGCAACTACAAAATAGGTATCATGGTACTGGGTGTCTGCTGCAGCAATGGACAACATCATTCCCGTGAAGCCACCGAAAGTGAACAAGATAACAAACGCGATACTAAACAGCATCGGAGTTTCGAAAGTCAGCGCACCTTTATACATGGTAGTGACCCAGTTGAATACTTTCACTCCCGTTGGGACAGCAATCAACATGGTGGCGTACATAAAGTACAGCTCGCCCGCAATTGGCATGCCAACCGTAAACATATGGTGAGCCCAAACTATAAACGAAAGGAACGCAATGGATGCTGTTGCATAAACCATTGACGAATAGCCAAACAAAGGCTTTCGGCTGAACGTTGGAATAATTTGTGATACCACTCCGAAGGCTGGAAGGATAATAATATAAACTTCTGGGTGACCAAAGAACCAGAANACATGCTGAAATAATACTGGATCACCACCACCCGCTGCATCGAAGAAGCTTGTGCCAAAATTGATATCCATTAGCATCATAGTTACCGCGCCGGCCAAAACAGGCATGACTGCAACAAGCAAGAATGCAGTGATAACCCAAGTCCACACGAATAACGGCATCTTCATATAAGTCATACCAGGAGCACGCATGTTAATCACAGTAGCAATAATATTAATTGACCCCATGATCGATGAAGCACCCATTATGTGAACGCCGAAGATGAAGTAATTAACAGTATCCGGAGCATAAGTTGTAGAGAGTGGGGCGTAGAACGTCCAGCCGAAATTGGGACCGCCGCCTTCCATAAACAAGGTAGAAACCAAGATTGCGAAGGCAAAAGGCAANATCCAGAAACTAAGGTTATTCATTCTAGGAAGCGCCATATCTGGCGCCCCGATCATCATCGGAATCATCCAATTTGCCAAGCCGACAAAGGCCGGCATGATAGCGCCAAACACCATGACTAAACCATGCATAGTGGTCATTTGGTTAAAAAATTCTGGCTCTATTAGCTGCATACCCGGCTGAAATAATTCAGCTCTGATAACCATTGCAAATGCTCCACCTAATAGGAACATAGCAAAGCTAAACCATAAATAAAGCGTACCAATATCTTTGTGATTGGTACTAAAAAGCCATCGAGAAAAAAAGCTTTCGGAGGGACCGTGTGCCATTTAAGTTCTTCCTTTATTGGGTTTGTTTGTAATTAAGAATATCGATGGGTTGAACAGTATCACCCATCTCATTACCCCAAGAATTGCGCTTATAGTGAATAACTGCCGCAATATCTACTTCTGAAAGTTGATCAGCGAAAGACTGCATAGCAGACCCCGCAACACCATTAATCAGAATTCCTATGTGATCTTCTACTGGGCCCGTCACAATCGGGCTGTCAAATAGGGCTGGGAACACTCCAGGAATTCCCTCGCCCTTCGCCTGATGACATCCTGCGCATGAGATGGCGTAGACTGACTCGCCTTTGGCCATAAGTTCAGCATTGGTCCACTCTTTACCAATAGTCGATTGGTAAATCACAGCCTCTTCTTTCTTGGCTGCCATCCACTTGTCGTATTCAGCTTCTTCTTTTACTTCAACAACAATTGGCATGAAAGCGTGGCCCTTACCGCACAACTCCGTGCATTCTCCCACGTAGATTCCAGGCTGATCTGTTTTGGCCCAGGCTGCTGTAAACAAGCCAGGGACCGCGTCTCTNTTAACCGCAAAATCAGGAACCCACCAGCTGTGAATAACATCGTTTCCGGTGATTAAAAACCGAACTTTCTTGTTAGTCGGGATAACCAGAGGCTCNGTCACCTCACGAAGGTAGTGTTCACCTTTTGGTGCGCGTCCATAGATTTCATCTTGAGGGGTACGCAGCTCACTCATGAACTTGACACCTTCGCCGATATATTCATATTGCCACTTCCACTGATATCCAGTGACTTTAATATCAATATCGGGGTTCTCAGTGTCGTAGACTTTGAGCAACGCAGTGGTTGCCGGCACCGCCATAACGATCAGGATTAAGGCTGGAACAATCGTCCACAGAATTTCAACGGTTAAGTTTTCATGAAAATTAGCCGGAGTCACGCCTTTAGATTTGCGGTGAGCAAACATAACGTAAAACATAAAACCAAAAACGGCCACACCAATCACTGTACAGATCCAGATCATGATCATGTGAATGTCATAAGCCGCTTGGCTTACTTCTGTCACGCCTTTGGGCATATTGAGACTGTTCCAAGTAGCTTCATCTGCAACGGCCCCGCCTGCGACTAGGCAAAAAATGATTGGGCTAAAGAGGCCCAAGAAAAGCGCTCGCGCTCTTTCCGACATCGCTTAATTCTCCGTGGTAATTCAAAAAAGTTTGGTTTGCTTTCAAACCCTGCGCCTAGCTTCCGTCTCAGGGGGCTCGCGCGGCGAGATTGTAGCAAAAGAGTGTACGTTAAACTAGTTGTAAACCGATCAATTCTGACCATTTGGTTTTGTTTTGTCTTAGATCAAATTTTGGACCTTAAATGGACTCCCAGAGTCAGGTATAATTGAAGGTTAACTCAGGGTTTTGGGTCAAGAATTCGCACTGGGCTAATTTCTTTAAGAATTTCATCTCTACTCATATTGACCCTAGTTTGAATTTCTTTTGGTGATGATGCCAAACGCATTTCGTCTTTAAACCCACAGCTAACGCACTCACGAAAATCAATGCTGTCCTCTGAGTACGCCAGCAACTTGTCCATTTCAGAACACTTCGGGCAAATAACTCCAGCAATAAATCTTTTTTTAGTTGAAAAAACCATCAATACATCATCACAATAGGCATACTCATTATATTCGGTATCGAACGCTATGGATCACTCAATCCGTCCTCACCAAGGAATTTATCCCACTTTAGGCAGTCGCGTCTTTATTGATAATGCAGCTACCGTGATTGGTAACGTCACTCTTGGAGACGATTCTTCTGTGTGGCCCGGCGCTGTCATTCGCGGAGACATGCATTCCATCTCTGTTGGTGCAAGGTCCAACGTCCAAGACAATGCCGTGCTGCACATCACCCATTCCTCAGAGTTTAACCCGAAGGGCTGGCCGTTGACCATTGGCAATGATGTCATTATAGGTCATGGNGCAATCCTGCATGGTTGCTCTGTTGGTAACCGAATATTAGTCGGCAATGGGGCAATCGTAAATGATGGAGTAGAAATAGAAGACGAGGTCATAGTAGGTGCGGGCAGTATGGTTCCGCCAGGCAAAAGATTGAAGTCGGGTTTTGTCTACGTTGGTAACCCGTGCAAACCTCTGCGGGAAATAACAACAAAGGAAAAAGGGTTTTTCACATATTCTTCCGCTAACTACGTAAAGCTAAAAGATCAATACCTTGCTGAAAGGGCAACCCAGACTATAGATTAGAATCTCTGTCGCAAACTATTAATCACAGCATTTGTATCTGGACGCACGCCCCGCCAGATATAAAATGATTCAGCTGCTTGCTCCACCAACATGCCCAGACCATCTGAAACCCTGGCTCCACGCTCTTCAGCCCAAACCAAAAACGGTGTCGGCATCGACCCATACATCAAGTCGTAACAANNTGCANTCGATGCCCCTATNAGGNTGTCAGGTAGAGANNGTGTCTCACCATCAAGACTAGCNCTAGTACCATTAATAATGATGTCAAACTCCTGCCCATCAAGCATATCTAAGCTGCATCCAAGAATGTAGCCCGATCCAGCAAACTGCCTGGATAATTGCAGTGCCTTTTCAACCGTACGGTTAGCAATGACAATATGTTGTGGCTGTTGATCCAGTAAACCCTGAAGGATNCCCCTCACTGCTCCGCCAGCCCCCAAAACTAAGATTCTCTTGGCCTTCAATTCCCAATTTAAGTTGCCCAGCAAATCTGTTACTAGCCCGGCACCGTCTGTGTTGTCGCCNGTTATTAGGCCATTATCCTGTCGAATCAANGTGTTCACCGCTTGCGCGGCAGTGGCACGCTCAGTTGTTTNCTCCGCATACTGAAAAGCATCCTGCTTAAAAGGAACGGTGACATTTAACCCNTGCCCACCCTCTTGGAAAAACGCATCTGCCGCCGCCCTGAACTCGTTCATGGCAACTAACTTGGCGGTGTATTCCAGCTTCTGTTTACACTGGTCGGCAAACAGCCGATGAATATACGGCGACTGGCTATGACCTATCGGATTACCAATTACTGCATACTGTCTCTTCATTAAATCCAGTCCTGTCTGACTAGGTAGCGATCATAAAGCTCTGCTTCTGCNGTGCCTTCTTCAGGCATCCAACTATATTTCCANCGCACTAAAGGGGGCAGTGACATCAAAATNGATTCNGTTCTCCCATCGCTTTGAAGACCAAATAAAGTACCGCGGTCATGGACTAAATTAAACTCAACATAACGCCCACGCCTATACAACTGAAAGTTTCGCTCTCTNTCGCCAAAAGGAGTCTNTTTTCGACGATCAAATATTGGCATATATGCAGGCACAAAACTGTCGCCAATACTCTTTAGAAAAGCGAAACTATCATCAAACCCAAGCTCATTAAAATCGTCAAAAAAGAGACCTCCGACTCCCCTNGGCTCTTTACGGTGNGGCAGGTAAAAGTAGTCATCACAATTNTTTTTNAAACGTCCATAGAGCTCTTTTGAAAAAGCATCGCAAGCATTTTTGGCTGTGCTATGCCAATGCTTACAGTCCTCATCAAAGCCATANTAAGGAGTAAGATCATAACCACCACCGAACCACCAGACGGGTTCAGTATTATCTTTTTCGGCAACAAAAAACCGAACATTTGCATGGGCCGTTGGGACATAAGGATTTTGCGGGTGAATAACCACCGACACACCAAACGCCTCCCAACTACACCCCGCAAGTTCTGGTCGATTAGCCGTAGCAGAAGCCGGTAGTTGATCGCCAAACACGTGAGAAAAATTAACGCCGGCTTTTTCAATCCCTGGGCCATCNGCAAATACTCGACTGCAGCCACCCCCGCCTTGTTCTCTTTCCCATTTATCCTCTTCCCANGCANGGCCATCTGCTACCATGAAAGCAGAACAGATCTCATCTTGAAGGGTTAGAAGATAAGCCTTAACCACTTGCTTTCTATCCAGGACGAAGTACCTCTCCAGTTATTACGCTCTTAATCTCACTTTCTTTGCTGCTCCCAGCGACTTCACCGGGGGTCATAAAATCGAGTTTGTTATGGAAGTATTCTGCTACCTTACTGCTAGTCGAAGCTGCCGGCAAACTTTGTGGATTAGCAGAAGTAGAGACAATAGGGCCACCAAAGACTTCACACAAAGCTGATGCGATTGGATGATCTGTGATTCGCAAAGCTACAGTATCGTGCGCACCAACAATCCAATCAGGCAAAACACCATTGTGAGGAACTAACCAAGTGGTAGGGCGCTTTTGAGGAGTGCCAAACAGTTTTATGGCCGACTCCTCAAGGCCGTCTATCATAGAAGCGAATTGAGCGACATTGCTACCAATAAGAATCAGCCCCTTTTCAACAGAGCGTTGCTTTAACAATAGAATTCTATTCGTTGCNGATTCAGAGTAGGGATCACACCCCAACCCCCACACAGCCTCTGTGGGATAGGCGCCTACGCCCCCGGATCGGAGCACTTCTGCAGCACCTAAGATCTCAGCGTGACCACTCCAAGAAGTCACGGGCCGGTCAGCTATTTTTCAGCTTTTCCTGCAGCGCAGCATCTTTAGCAATAATCGCTGCTGCATTAGCGGCACGCTCAGCAATTAGCTTTTGATGCATCTCAGGGTCAGACACCCCTATAATTTGCGCTGCTAGGTAAGCCGCGTTCTTGGCACCAGCTTTGCCAATAGCGACGGTAGCTACCGGAATACCACCGGGCATTTGAACCGTTGACAATAACGCATCCAAGCCATCGAGTGAGCCATTAATCGGCACACCAATAACAGGCTTTAGGGTAGTTGCTGAAACCGCGCCGGCAAGGTGCGCGGCCATTCCTGCAGCACAAATAAACGCAGCACACCCGCGAGCATCTGCATCAGTAACAAAATTATGNGTGGCCTCTGGGGTGCGATGTGCCGANGTCACTTTAACTTCAAAAGGGATNTCAAATTTCCTAAGAATATCAAAGCTTGCCTCCATAACCGGCAANTCGGAATCAGAGCCCATTAAAATAGAAACGAAGGGTTTAGACATGTTTTGGTCACCTTTATCAATAATTCGGCAGACTACCGCAACCCTAGTCCTTCTGCAAGCCTCTGCAGTCGATTATATAAGCCTTTAAACTGAACCTATGNTGAGCTGATACTTTTTCACACTTATGATCGTGTATACTAAGAGAATGGAAAGGTCGTCAAGTAACCAACATTTTTGGCGCTCTTTTGGCCCACTATTTTAAATCGCTAGTAAAATTTATCTGTTATGGCAATACTTCCAATTCTTGAATATCCAGACCCACGGCTACGAAAAAAAGCCAAGCCGGTGGTTACCGTTGATGATGATATAAAGCGGCTTGTGGATGATATGTTTGAAACTATGATTGATTCTCATGGCATCGGATTAGCAGCATCTCAGGTCGATGTGCATCAAAGAGTTATCGTAATGGATCTTATGGAAGACGGCTCGCAGCCGCGCGTCTTTATTAATCCTGAGATTGAAGTTCTCAATGATACAACAGAACCCTACGACGAAGGCTGTTTGTCAGTTCCTGGGTTTTATGAAACTGTCGCCCGCCCGTCCAACGTGATGATCTCAGCGCTAGATCGCGAGGGGAGGCCATTTAAAGAAAAAGCATCCGGTTTGCTGGCCATTTGTATACAACATGAAATTGATCATTTGGAAGGTAAGCTTTTCGTCGACTACCTNTCACCATTAAAGCGTCAGATAATTCGTAAAAAAATGAAAAAGAAGTCAGCATAGGATGGAACAACCGTGAGGGTTATTTTTGCTGGAACGCCAGATTTTGCTGCCACGCANCTACAAGCTATCCTAGAGGATGATCGCTACCAGCTCGTCGCCATCTACACTCAGCCAGATCGCCCCGCTGGACGTGGAAAGAAGATTACCCAGAGTCCTGTCAAAAANCTTGCATTAGCTAATGACATTCAGTTAGAACAGCCCGCATCACTTACCGATATAAAGACGCAGGAAACCATTGCTCGTCTCGAAGCGGACGTGTTAATCGTTGTCGCCTATGGATTAATTCTTCCCCAAGCTGTTCTAGATATTCCCAGACTTGGATGCATCAATGTTCATGGTTCGATATTACCAAAATGGCGCGGTGCTGCCCCAATTCAAAGAGCCATCGAAGCGGGAGACAGGGAAACTGGAGTGACAGTGATGCAAATGGACGTAGGTTTAGACACCGGGCCAATGTTGACGACCTCCCTATGTACCATCGATGACAAAGAAACTAGCGCTTCTCTTTACCCTAAGTTGGCTGTTCTTGGCGCTCAGGCTCTCATAAATACCCTAGAGAAAATGCGCTCTGGAACTGCAGTGGGCATAGCACAAGATTCTACTCAAAGTAGCTACGCTGATAAAATAGCCAAGCAAGAATCTTTAATTGACTGGTCGGCTTCAGTAACCGAGATTGAGCGTCGTGTCCGAGCCTTCAACCCATTTCCTGCAGCCTATTCTCTGGTAAACGGTCAGCGAATAAAAATATGGTTGGCGTCAGCGGACTCTCGAGACTATCACGGCGTGCCGGGAGAAATTTTGTCAGCAGATGACGATGGTTTATTAGTTAAGTGTGGAAACGGAGCATTGCTGATATCAACAATACAATTGGCCGGCAAGTCAAAGATGTGTGTAGCGGAAGCGCTAAAATCTCGGGCCTCCATTTTTTCCCCGGGGAACCGACTGGGAACATGATCTGATGAGCAAAAAGCTTCTCAATGTCCGTGTCGCNGCTGCAGAGATTGTCGCCAATGTTTGTCGAGGGCAATCGTTATCCACTTTGCTCCCTGCCTATTCAGAGCGGGTAGAGGAAAAGGATCGTCCGCTATTAAAAGAAATAAGCTTTGGTTGTTTGCGTTGGTATCCGCAAATATCGCTATTACTCAAACAGCTTATTAAAAAGCCCCTCCGGGAAAAAGANCTAGAAATTCATACTCTGATTGCCTGCGGTATCTATCAGTTAATGCACATGAGNATATCTGACCATGCCGTTGTCAACGAAACNGTTACNGCGACAAAGGGGCTTAGNCGTCCCTGGGCAAAAGGTTTGGTTAATGCCGTACTCAGAAACTTTCAGAGAGAAATGCCACGCTTGATGGAGAGCTATGCTGACCAACCTGTTTTTCTTGCCGCTCATCCGAAGTGGCTCCTCAAGAAATTNGAGCTCGCNTGGTCACCCGCTGTGGCTGCTGATATNGTCTCAGCAAATAATCTTCGCGCACCTATGACACTCAGAGTAAATGCCCGGAGAAATTCAAGAGATGAGTATTTAGCAAAACTTCAAAACGCGAACATTGGTGCCAAGAAAACGCCATATAGTNATGTTGGCATCGTCCTAGATGAGGCGATTGACGTGGCTAAACTTCCAGGCTTTGTTCAGGGTGATTCAAGCGTGCAAGACGAGGCCGCACAACTCGCTTGCTCCCTGCTTGAGCTGTCTTCAGGGCAAATTGTTTTAGATGCCTGTTGTGCGCCCGGCGGTAAAACCTGTCATATCCTTGAAAGCGAACTCAATCTGCAGTCCCTTGTAGCGGTCGACTCCGAATCCAGACGTCTGACTCGGGTGGAAGAAAATTTATCGCGCCTTAGCCTACAAGCCAANCTTGTTGCGGCTGATGTTTCAGCGTTGGATACTTGGTGGGATAAAACTCCCTTNGACAGAATTTTATTAGATGCTCCTTGCTCAGCAACGGGCGTTATAAGGCGTCACCCAGACATCAAAATACTGCGTAAACCGGCAGATATTGATAAGCTAGCAAAAATTCAGNTGCGGTTGATTGAAAGTCTCTGGCAAACTCTCGAAAATGAGGGTATTTTAGTCTATGCAACCTGTTCAGTACTGCCTGAGGAGAATGACCTGGTGGTCAAGGCTTTTGTCCAGTCACGAACTGATGTAGAAATAATGACTATTGACGAAGCTTGGGGTGTGGCCACTGTTTGCGGTCGACAATTATTTCCAGCCGCTGATGGTCATGATGGGTTTTACTATGCCAAGCTTCGTAAAACGTCGCCGTCGGATTTAAACGCTGACAATAAAGCGGGAAGGTAATGAAAATAATAATAGTAGGTGCAGGTCAAGTTGGTGGAACTCTGGCAGAAAACTTAGCGCGCGAGTATAACGACATTACCCTGATTGACATTAACGAGCATGCTTTGCGCTCTCTGCAAGACCGGCTTGATATTCGCACTGTGGTTGGCACCGGTTGTTACCCTGATGTATTAGTGAAGGCGGGTATTGAAGATGCTGATATGCTCGTCGCTGTTACCAGTAGCGATGAAGCAAATATTATTGCCTGCCAAGTTGCATACTCTCTATTTCATACTCCCACCAAAATTGCGCGCGTAAGAGCATACAGTTACACAAACCCAAANTATAAGAACGTGCTTTTTAATGCTAAAAATATGCCTGTTGATGTGATGATTGCTCCCGAGCAAGCTGTTACAGACTATGTTCGCAAGCTAATCGAGCAGCCGGGAGCATTGCAAGTCCTGGATTTTGCCGATGGCGTGATTCAATTAGTAGGCTTACGTGCAGTTAAAGACAGCCCTCTAGTTGGTCAAGAATTGCGNACATTAAAAGAACATATGCCCAAAGCCGACGCAAGGGTGGCTGCTATTTATCGAAAGGAAGGTGCTATTTTCCCTGTGGGCGATACTGTCATTGAAGATGGAGATGAAGTTTTCTTTATTGCCGCTAAGAAAAATATACGTAAAGTCATGAGCGAGCTGCGCCGGCTGGAGAAACCCTACCATCGTCTAGTGATTGCTGGAGGCGGTAATATTGGGTTTCGATTAAGTAAAGCCTTAGAAGAAAATTACAATATTAAAATTATTGAGTTTTCTCCTGAGCGCGCCGCTTTTCTCTCTGAAAAGCTTGATCATGCTGTTGTACTCAACGGCTCAGCCACTGATCAAGAGCTGTTGCTTGATGAAAATATTGATAAAACTGATGTATTCCTAGCGCTTACCAATGATGACGAAGTTAACATCATGGCCTCGCTGCTAGCCAAACGTCTTGGGGCCAAAAAAGTCATGACTCTGATCAGCAATCCTGTTTATGCCGATCTCATGCAAGGTGGGGAAATTGATATTGCAATCTCACCACAACAGGTCACCACAAGCTCTTTGTTAACCCATGTAAGGCAGGGAGANACAGTAAGTGTGCANTCTCTAAGNAGAGGCGCTGCAGAAGCATTAGAATTTATTGTGCACGGAGATGCCAAGTCATCAAAAGTTGTAGGTCGGGCTATTGGCGATATTAAGTCACCCCCTGGCTCAACCCTAGCNGCGTTAGTACGCGATGGTGAGGTAATTATCGCGCATCATGATACCGTGATCGAGAATAATGACCATGTAATTGTATTCGTGGTTGATAAAGAAAATACCAAGGCCGTGGAGAAGCTCTTTGCGGTAGGGTTCACTTTTTTCTAGGGTAGCCATCTCTATGCACATTGCTGTTATCGCGAGAGTTTTGGGCATGCTGTTAATGATTTTCAGCTTGACCATGTTATCCCCCATTATTGTGGCCTCAATCTACGAAGAAAATACCTCNTCGATGTTTGTACTCGCCTTTGCTATCACTCTTTTGGTTGGGTTNACTTTTTGGCTGCCCACGAAAAGCCATCGAGGTGAGTTGAGAACTCGTGANGGCTTCGTTGTCACAGTGTTTTTCTGGCTGGTGCTTAGCGGTTTTGGATCCTTGCCGTTAATGTTATCTGAAGCAACTAATTTGGCTTTTATTGATGCACTTTTTGAATCAGTGTCAGGGCTCACAACAACGGGTGCTACCGTGCTGTCTGGCCTTGACGATCTTCCAAAATCAATTCTTTATTATCGCCAACAACTACAATGGCTGGGGGGCATAGGCATTGTCGTCATAGCTGTGGCAATCTTACCAATGCTTGGAATTGGCGGCATGCAAATTTATCGCGCAGAAACTCCTGGGCCGGTCAAGGACTCCAAACTAACCCCACGAATTGCAGAAACAGCCANTGTGTTATTTAAAATATATCTAACCCTAACCGCCGTTTGTGCTTTAGCCTACTGGGCTGCCGGAATGAGCGGATTTGANGCCATTGGCCATAGTTTTTCTACGGTTGCAATCGGTGGCTTTTCTACTCATGACGCTAGCATTGGTTTTTTTGATAGCGACATNATCATGGCGATATGTGCGTTTTTCATGGTTATTTCAGGCCTTAATTTTGCCCTGCATTACCTCGTTTGGAACAACCGAAGTCTGAGCTTTTATTGGACAGATCCAGAAGCCAGAATGTATGGATACTTACTCTTATTTGGAGCAGCCGTAACCTGTTTATACCTTTATTTTAGTGGTACCTACGGTCTGGAAGACAGTATCAGTCTCGGCGTTTTTCAGCTTGTATCAATATTGACCACCACTGGGTTCACCACCACTGACTTTAATTCATGGCCATCGTTCCTCCCGTTCTTTTTAATATTTTTGTCATTTTTTGGAGCCTGTGCGGGATCTACTGGCGGTGGTATTAAAATAGGTAGAATGCTAATCATGGCTCAACAAGGAATTAGAGAAGTTTATCGCCTTGTCCACCCAAATGCGCTGCTCCCCATCAAAATCCGAAATCGTAGGATNCCCGAACGAGTCACTGATGCTATATGGGCCTTTTTTGGTGTTTATTTGGGTGTTTTTTATTTAATGGTTTTACTTCTTTTGGCCGCAGGTCTTGACTATGTTACTGCTTGGTCAGCCACAGCCGCCGCTCTCAATAATTTGGGCCCTGGTCTTGGTGCGGTGGCCACAAATTATGCGGATATTGGAACGTTCGCCAAAAGCGTATTGTGCTGGGGAATGTTACTCGGACGGTTAGAGATCTTTACACTTTTGGTTTTATTCACTCCTACTTTTTGGAGAAACTAATCAGCGGCCTTCATTAGCCGCTGACATCGTTTTTGGTAAGTTATTCTTTGCGGGCTTCGTAATAAGCTTCTTCAGAAATAGCATGATATGCCGTTGCCTGCCGCTGAAATGCTTTGACCGACTCAGCAATTCGTCGAGCAATNTCTGAATCATCGGCCAATTCTTCAAGCATCTCTGCGGAGATTCCTCTAAGTTCNCTAACAACTTCATCGGGTAACTTTCTCAANTGCACCCCATGAGTTTCAACNAAGGTGACTAATGCTTCGTTATTTCGCGCAGTGTACTCATCCAGCATATCTTGGTTAACGGCCCTTGCTGCAACCTCGACTATAGTCTGTAAATCTTTTGGTAACATCGCATANGCGTCTTTGTTAANAATTAATTCAAGNGTNGGGCCTGGCTCATGCCACCCNGGNTAATAGTAGTATTTGGCAACCTGNTGGAATCCCAAGGCAATGTCGTTATAAGGGCTCACCCANTCAAGAGCATCAATAACTCCCGTCTGCATTGCTGTATACAGTTCACCACCNGAGATTGTTACCGAAACACCNCCCGCNCGGGTAATCACATCGCCTCCTAATCCGGGGATGCGCATTTTTAGCCCCTTGATATCCTCCATTGAATTAATTTCTCGATTAAACCAGCCGGCCATTTGAACGCCTGTATTGCCGCCTGCAAATGGAATTAAATTGAATTCGTCATAGAGCTCTCTCCATAGCTCCAGACCTCCGCCATAATGNAGCCAGCCNTTCATTTCTTGNGCATTCAAGCCAAAGGGGACCGAAGTAAAGAATGCAGTTGCCTTAGANTTTCCNGTCCAGTAATAAGAAGCCCCATGNCCCATCTGTGCAGTTCCCTGGGAAACAGCATCAAACACCTCAAAAGCNGGCACTANCTGACCCGCACCAAATACTTTTATCTTTAAGCGGCCTCCACTCATCGCCTCGACTTGTTTAGCAAAGTTCTCAGGAGCCAATCCTAAACCTGGATAATTCTTAGGCCACGTGGTTACCAACTTCCACTCAAAAGTCTCCTGATTAGCAATTGAACTGTGCGTTGTTGTCTCATTTACGGTCTCTCCGCAGCTCACTAATAAAAAAGCCATCAAGGTGGCTAATATAATTCGCATCACTTTTCCCTCTTATACTGGTTAGATCCTACTGTGTCATTAAACTGCGGCAAGATTAGCTGAGGCAAGAATTAAAATTTTTGTGCCCACCTCTTCGAAACTTACATGGACTCTAGCCCGAGGTCCATTGCCCTCAAAATTCAGAATCACGCCCTCACCATATACATTGTGGTTAACTTGCTGTCCCAGCTGAAACCCTGTGTCGTCCCCTTGATCACTTCGAATTGAACTAGCCGCATAACTGGTTGGCCGAGCAATTGTATTTTGTAATCTTACTTCCTCNATGACATCTTTAGGAATATCGCGGACAAACCGCGAAACAGAATTAAACGATTCGCTGCCGTAAATGGTGCGGCTCTCGGCGAAGGTCAGATATAATTTCTCCATGGCACGAGTGATACCTACATAGGCTAATCTTCGCTCTTCTTCTAAACGACCAGGCTCATCCAGAGACATTTTATGGGGGAAGAGGTTTTCTTCCATTCCAGCNATAAATACNAAGGGAAACTCTAATCCTTTAGCGCTNTGCAATGTCATGAGTTGGACTGCATCTTGGTCTTCATCTGCCTGTCGGTCTCCAGCATCTAGAGCCACTTGATCAAGAAACTGAGGTAGTACTGGTAAATCTTTGTCCTCAGCCTCGAAGTTATTACAGGCCCCAATAAACTCTTCAAGATTTTCTACCCGGGCCTGCCCGCGCTCCCCCTTTTCTCGTCGATGCATTTCGATCAGACCGCTATGCTGAATTGCGTTCTCCGCCTGTTCAGCTAATGGCAGCTCATCAAGTTGTCCGCTCATTTCGTTTATCAGCTGTAAAAANCCCGCCACTGCATTAGAGGCCCTAGCTGCTAACNGCTTTTCTTCAATCATAGTTTTGCTAGCTGCCCAAAGAGACACTGTGTTGGTTCTAGCCAACTCCCTAACTAATTCTAGGGTTCGATCTCCAATCCCTCTTGGCGGTACATTTACCACACGCTCAAAAGCAACATCGTCATGACAATTGAGCATGAGTCGCAAATATGACAGCGCGTTTTTAATTTCTAGCCTTTCATAGAATCTCTGCCCACCATAGATACGATACGGAATATCAGCTTGAAGAAGGGCCGCCTCTAATACCCGTGATTGAGCATTGGAGCGATACAAAATAGCTGAGTCTTCTCGGCGGTTTCCATCATTAACCCAACTCTGCAAACGGTCTGCGATGTAGCGTGATTCATCGTGCTCATTAAATGCGGAGTAAAGCGCGATGGACTCGCCCTCGCCAGAATCAGTCCACAAGTTNTTGCCNAGGCGATCAGAATTTTTTGCAATAACTGCGTTAGCCGCCAATAAAATATTTGATGTTGACCGATAATTTTGTTCTAACTTAACTGTGTGTGTTTTAGGGAAATCTCGCTCATAACTAAGAATATTTTCTACCTTCGCACCACGCCAGCCATAGATCGATTGATCATCATCCCCAACTGCGGTAACTGCACTAACTTTCCCTGCCAAGAGCCGTAGCCAGGCATATTGCACAGCATTGGTGTCTTGAAATTCATCTACTAGAATATGTTGNAAACGTTGCTGGTAATGATCAAGTACCTCTGGATTGTTCTTCCATAACTCCAGCGCCCTGAGTAGAAGTTCGGCAAAATCGATAACCCCAAGACGCTCACAAGTCTCTTCATAGCCGCGATAAATCCGGAGCATAGTTGCCAGGTAGGGGTCACCGCCTTCTTGTAGGTGCGATGCTCGCAATCCCTCATCCTTTTGGCCGTTAATCCACCACTGGGCCTGCTTAGGAGGCCACCGTTGTTCGTCTAGATCCATACTGCGCATCACTCTTTTTACCAAGCGCAATTGATCATCAGAATCTAGAATTTGAAAGTTTTCTGGGAGCTTTGCGTCCCGCCAATGGGCTTTTAATAACCGATGGGCTAATCCATGGAACGTACCTACCCACATCCCACGCAATGACATNCCTAAGAGCTCGTCGATCCGCTCGCGCATTTCTCTTGACGCTTTATTCGTAAAGGTCACCGCTAAAATGCCATAGGGAGAAATATTATCTACCTGTATTTTCCANGCGATACGATGCACCAGCACNCGGGTTTTACCGCTTCCAGCTCCCGCTAAAACAAGCAGATGCTTTTTGTCGCTAGTCACCGCTTCTTCTTGTGCCGCATTGAGATTTGTTAATATTGAAGTTACATCCATAGGTCTGCATTCTAGCAATATAACGAAAAGAATTGATGAATTTCATTTCCTTCTTTTTAGCTTTTTCGTAGGATTTTGGTNCAAATCTATCCATCAAACTCAGAAATAGTGTAAATCATCGATAAAACCCTGTTTTTTACTACAAAACTAGTAATAATGCCGTATTCTTGTAAATTTTTTACATAACTCAAAATGGGGGTCAGTATGAAACCTGCACAGCTCACCCAAACAATTAGTGATACGCTGGTCCATTTGCGTAAATCAGAACTTAAGGTTGCTGATTTTGTGCTGAAGCANCCTCTTGAAGTGATTCGCATGCGGATCGTTGATCTCGCCGACCAAGCTGATGTGAGTGAGCCCACGGTCGTGCGCTTTTGTCGCGCAGTTGGCTGTACCGGTTTCCAAGACTTTAAACTGGCACTCGCACAACAACTTGCTTCAAGTCCCAGTTACGGCCAAATCGCGGTTACCGATTCTGATTCTACTCGGGAATATACCCACAAGGTGTTTGATTCTACTGTTGATGCCTTACTTAAAGTTCGAGACAGCCTTGTGCTCGATAACCTAGAAGCCGCAGTTGCTGCGATTTGCAGTGCTGNTNGAGTNGAATTTTATGGTTTTGGCGCCTCTGCGGCNGTGGCGTTTGATGCGCAACACAAATTTTTCCGCCTACAAATTCGCTCNTCNGCCTATTCAGACCCNCACCTNCANAANATGTCCGCCACNTCACTAAACACTGGGGATGTGGTGGTGGCCATATCACAATCTGGTAGAACTCAAGCGCTNCTTGATTCNATGGAGCTGGTAAAAANCGCGGGTGGTATTGTCATAGGCCTAGCCCCNAGCTCTTCGCCAATAGCCAAGAGTGCAACTATCGCTATAGAGGTTGATGCAAAAGAAGACATTCAAATCTACACCCCGCTATCCTCAAGAATCGCTCATCTAGCGGTAATTGATGTTCTTGCTATTGGGGTTGCTCAAAAGAAAGGTCCGAAGCTACACAAACATCTTCAACAACTTCAGGCCGGGCTTTCATCACTGCGCAGCTCTTAGCAATTACTCACCGGCGCTCACCCTTATAAGCTGTCCATTGGCTCCATCGGTGGCAAGAATTAAGCTTCCATCAGGAGCAGAGGNAACATCTCTGATCCTGCCAAACTCATTAAACATAATTGTTTCTTTGATGGCTTTTTCCCCGTCTAACTCTATACGTCTTACATCTCCCGGGACCAATGCAGAAATAAACAAATCTCCTTTCCACATTGGGAACATGTCCCCTTGATAAAGTGTCATCCCCGAAGGCGCGATTGAAGGAACCCAATGCTGAATTGGCTGCTCCATACCCGGTTGTTCTGTGAAGGGTGAGATAATAGCTCCGCTGTAATCAACCCCGTAAGTAATTGCTGGCCAGCCATAATTCTTGCCAGGCTCCACCACGTTTAATTCGTCACCACCCTTAGGGCCATGCTCATGCTCAAAGACCGTGCCGTCATCTGCGATTACAAGCCCTTGAAGATTCCTGTGCCCATAAGACCAAATCTCCGGAAGAGCACCGGGAGTATTTAAAAACGGGTTATTCGCGGGAATACTCCCATCATCATTGACTCGGACAATTTTGCCAAAATGATTATCTAAGGCTTGGGCTTTTTCGCGATAATTAAAGCCATCTCCCGAGGTGATTAGCAAAGTCCCGTCAGCCATAAATTTCATTCGCGCACCGTAGTGGGCAGCCGTTTTGCGCAAAGGATAGGAATTAAAAATTGTCTTAACTTCTAATAAGCTATTTTCTTCCAGACGCCCTCGCACNACCGTGAGGCGATTAAGCTTTGTTTCTACAGAATCTGACTCAGAAAACGATAAGTATACCAAGCGATTTTCNCTAAAGTTTGGNTGGAGTAGGACTTCAGANAGGCCGCCTTGACCAGCAAAAAGAACCTCTGGCACACCAGCNACAGGATCAGATTGCAAAANNCCATCCTTAACCGTTCGCAAGTCNCCAGTGCGCTCAGTNACTAACCAATGGTTTTTTGAAACAAAGGCGATACTCCAGGGATTGTCTAGCCCTTCAACAATAACCTCTGTTTTATAGGCAACCTCGTTACTGTGTATTAGCGCACTGAATAGGAACAACCCTATTAATAAAACACCCGATTTAAGACTCTTCATTAGTAACCACCTTTTTTGACTTCACGCCAAAGTAATAGCCGGCAATCATTCCGCCAATAATTAAAATNCCTTTGCCCAGTGAAGTTCGTGCACCGGCAATCAAATCCAGATTGTAAAAAGCCAGGGGCATTAACACAACAATCGCGAATAACGCAGCTCCGCCAGCAAGAGCGTAAAGAATCTTGCGCTCAGTACTAATAAATTTGGATAATATATGGGCTACAAAAAAAGCGATTAGCAAGCCAGCAGCTACCACAGCGATAATTGGAAAAGCTCCTGCGACACTCATACCAATTAAGTCACTCAAGACCATNGAAATAATAATAGAACCTGTAATTGGCATATCGACAGATGACAGCCACCAAAGATTAGATAATGATGTTTGCGCGGCTACAAAAAACATGGCAAGCAGTGCTGAGGTAAGAAATACAAAGGTTGTTCTTAACATAAGTATCCTGTTCATTTATCTTTCAGTGCTGGCGATAGTCAGGCTTTTTGTCCCATGTTTCAAGTTAATCATTGGCTTTTATGAACTTTACTAGAATTTCAGATAGCTTTTCAGCCCTTGTCCACTGGAAAAAATGACCGCCGCCAATCATTTCATGTGGCTGGCCCTTGGTTCCTGGTACTTTGGCTAGAAACAATTTTTCAAAACCATTNGTGACGGGATCNTCGCCTGCACCAACGCATAAAAATGGTTTTTCAAAGGCAGAAAAGAAATCCCATGCCTTCTTTTGTGCCTCTAAAGAGCGATCAGGAATACTCGGCACCTGGCTAGGCATCGCTCTTACTGCCATTTTGAATGGAGCACTCGGGAAGGGCGCCTCAAACGCTTTACTAATACTTGATCCAAATGGTGACATTTTTGATAATCCAAGGTTAATCCCTGCCAGTTCAAATGCTACAGCTAATTTATTTCTCTTTTCCATCATTGATGAAGCAATAATGCCTGCAGGGGGGTTGATGGCATCCCAGGTATATTTTTGCCAATAAGCAAATTTTCGGATCCCTGAGTAGGGGTCAGCCCCGCCAAAGCCATTCATTTTGCTGACCTGCTTTGCCATTGATGCCATTGTGATTTTCTCTGGCCCCGCTCTGAAAGCTAGAATTTCATCAACAATCTCTTGAGGAACATCCGGGCTGTAGGGTAACCCTGTATTCCCCATAGCGACTCGATGAAATCGATCACCATTATCAGCCACCATGCGNAGACCAATTAAACCACCCCAGTCTTGNCCAAAGAAGGTCAGTCTTGAAAAATCATTTTGTACAAGCCATTGATTCATCCAGTCAACTTGNCTCTGATAACTNTAATCTTCTCTTGCGGCAGGTTTATCTGACTTCCCGTAGCCAGGCAGGTCCGGCGCTATTACTCTGACACCTGCTTTTACTAAATGTGGAATCATTCGTGAGTAAAGATAGCTCCATACCGGTTGCCCGTGCATCGCCAATAAAACAGGGCCATCTGCGGGGCCTTCATCAATATGATGAATGCGCAAATCAGTTCCATCCTGTGTCTTAATCACCGTATAGNTAGGCGCAAACGGGTAGTCTGAAAGGCCGTTAAACCTGTGGTCTGGCGTTCTTAAAATTTTCATTGTGAAGTCCAATTATAGATAGTATTGNCATTATATGTGCCAATACTTTTATTTTGCAAGACTTTCCACTTAGGTGAGATGAGCGAGAGAGGCAAAAGGCACTAGACATAATTCTAAACTAGCAGGTTATTTCAACTTGAATCTTTGACAANGAGTTACAATTCCATATAAAAACCAGACGACGACAAAGCCCCACCAGAGGGCGAAAAACCAATCATTCTTATTTGTGCCATTCCAATCTAACCATTCAAAGACTATGCCCTCCATGAACAAGTCAAAGGAGAGCAGCAGCAAAAAAACCCAAACACCCAAAAAAGAAAAAAAGAAAAAGTCTTCATTTAGTTTTAGTTTNTATATCGCGCTANTNNGTACTTATAAATCGTCTAGCCTCTGTTTTAGCTCCTCTGTGAGTAANGGTNTTGCNTCGGCAGCNNTTAAATTATCNTTTAANTGCTCNAGGNTAGAGGCNCCTAAAATTACCGTTGATACATTTTTATTTAGCAAACACCATGCAATCGCAAGATTTGACGGAGGTACTTCATAATCTTTTNCGATTTCAATAAATGATGCCACTCTGGTCATTCGCTCTTTGCCTCTATCTGTCTCTATCATGTGCTTTTTTAACCATTCGTAGCCACTAAGAGAGGCTCTNGAGCCCTTGGGAATGCCGTCTAAATATTTGCCGGTTAAAGCCCCTGAGGCCAAGGGAGACCATGTCGTTGTTCCCATGCCGTATTTTTCAAATATTGGTTGGTATTCGACCTCAAACCTCTTTCGATCGAGCAGGTTATATTGTGGTTGTTCCATGGTTGGCGGAGTTAAATGATTCTCTTTGGCGAAAACATAGGCTTCTTCTATCTCTGCAGCACTCCACTCGGAGGTACCCCAATATAAAATTTTNCCTTGAGTAATAAGGTTATGCATTGCCCACACTGTCTCACCAATGGGAGTATCTGGATCTGCTCGATGGCAAAAATAAAGATCAAGATACTCTACCTGCAATCGTTTAAGCGCTTGGTCGCAGGCTTCTCTCACATGTTTNCTGCTTAGCCCTANTTGCGTTGGAAGTGGTTCATCATGTGCCCCAAAAAATACCTTTGAAGAAACGCAATATGAATCTCTTGGCCTATTCAGAGTTTTTAGCGCCTTGCCCATGACGATTTCTGACATGCCTCTTTCATAACCTTCCGCGTTATCAAAAAAGTTTACGCCAGCGTCAAAACAGGCTCCAAACATCTGCTCCGCGAGTTTTGAGTCAACCTGCTTATTAAAAGTAACCCAAGACCCAAAGGACAGCTCTGAAAGTTTAAGGCCAGAATGGCCTAGTCGTCTATATTCCATTTCTCTCATTCCTAACGGTTCAACTTAATGATTAGTGTAGAATTCTAGGTAGTAATTCTCTCGTTCATTTTTCTTCATACCGGCAGTTTTATCCATAAAATTATTTCTGTCTTGCCTNGTTTTAAAAACCCAAATGCAGACTGTATCTCGGGAATGATAGATTGCTTTTAACTCGTCNTCGNTATCGCANANATCTGCTGGAATCTCTGCATTTATACAAATCAAAATTTACTCCTAACTTTTCTGTTAGCTCTCTTGAGTGCATATTTTCCAATCTATACCAAAAACCACCTTGTCTACAAACTCAATTGACAGTAATTTTCCCGCCCTGACGTGCGTGGAGCCTACAGTAATAATATAGCGTCTTGGCCGTGGATGAGCTAACCGTTATGGTGATCTGCCCTGAAACAGAGGTATCAACACCTTGGGTATATTCTGCACCTCCATTGTGGATCCCATCACTGACTACAGAAAATCTAAGTGGGTGACTACTCGGGTATTTAAACGTGTAGGTGGTGCCTATCTTAAGAGTCAGATCTGGCTTTGAAACACCGTTAATAATATAAGCCCAGCCACCATTGTAAGTTGCCGAAACATTAATTGTCTCAATTCTATCCTCTACTACAGTCACTGCACGCGTGGTCGTGTTAGTGTTTCCCGCGGAGTCTGTCGCGGTATAAGTTAGAGAATATGTCCCCGCAGCNNTTGTNTCGACAGAACCTGTGGTAATCACGTCCACTACCCCATCAACGGTATCTGTAGCGGTCGCGCCAGCGTCCTCATAAGACGCATCTAATTCAAGCTCAACTACTGGCTCACCTAAGAGGGTGATTGTAGGAGCNGTNGTATCAGCTACCGTCACTGAGCGCGTCAAAATACGAGAAATGTTACCCTCGCTATCGGTAGCCGAGTAACTAATAATGTAAGTTCCCGCCTCACTTGCATCAACCGTCCCACTCTTAACCACCTCAACCGAACCGTCAGTGACGTCAGTCGCAGTTGCACCGGCATCGTTATAAACCGTAGCCTGCTCATGACTTACGAGCGCACTTCCATTGAGCTTGATATAAGGTGCTTGGGGCATTAGCCCACTCATATATGACTCTAAAGCAGCACTCTGCGTTTTGGTCGCACCATCGCCAACAACACCATTAATTAGATTAGTCCCAGTNAGACCAAAAAGATAACGTAATAATAAGAGTCCATCGGTCAATGCATCAACGCTACCGTTACCATCAATATCACCTGAACTAGCATAAACTGCTGCCAATTCAGCTTCTATTTCCGCAGAAGACGTAATAACGCTATCACTTGAAATCAAACCATTGAGGAGAGAATCACCGTTAAGGCCAAAAGCATAACGAAGGAACATTAGTCCATCAGTAAGTGCATCAGCCTGGCCATTGTCATCGATATCCCAGTTAATCGAGGAGGAGGAAGTGCTNGCCTCCANCAAGAGGTANGNCGAGGCATTCGTACTTTCTTGCTCTGNTGAATCAGCCCAACTGGCNAANCTGAANAGGCTAAGGGNTAGACATAGGCAAGCNATCTNGAATTTTAAAAAGTTTTTAANCGTCATACTATTNCACTCATTTTTATTCTAATGCNAGTGNCACTGTCAAGNCGNNCANNCGAAAGGCTAATAGCGCGTTGTTAACCCAACCCTGACATTCCAAAAGTTATCATTNTCAGAATNGTCGNTTGGTCTCTGGNCATCAAGAGGCGTGTANGAGCTTGATGCATTAAANCTCCAATTTTCACTGATATCGTANTTGAAGCCAAAACTAAANGTTTGTATTGAGCCACNTGAATAAATAGTNGCTCTTTCNCTACCCACTTCAAGNGGAGCATCAATTTTCACAGAATTNTCTATGTTACTTGAGGCTAAAGATATCCATGGCAAAATTGCTGATGAGTTGTTGAAAGANACGAAAACTTCGACTCCCTCGTGATCCATCTGTAATTTATCTCTTGATAGGCCTACGCATCCGGCAGTATTTTGAAGGGTATAGGGTGCAAATTTAATTGTGTCCGCACTGCAGGTTACACTTGCTGTAACGCCACCNCTAAGCAAAAATAAGCGCAAACCTANACTAATTTTTTCATTATTCATCAAAGGTTTTGACAGTGCGGCGCCCCATAAATGGTCTGGTTTACTATCATTAATTTGAAGAGGTGGTGTCCAGGAGATTTCAGCATCTAGATTCCATGGAAGCCCAATATTGGCTCTTAATCTTCCAAATACTGGAGATTTATTCAAATCCTCATCCTTGAAGCCTCCAAACCCGATTCTTTGCTGCTCTTTTGTTAGGCGGGGGATAGAGCTTAACTCTGCAGAAATCGATATATCTCTTGAATTTACAGAATGTGGAGGTGACTGCCCCAGGTTTTGTGCAGAGGCTGTCATAAATGCCATAGCCCATCCTTCAGGGCTATCAAGATCGACGGTCTGATCGCCATATGTAAGGCAAGGAAAAAGCGTAAAAAGAGCGAGTCCTGTTAGTTTTAGTTTCATCATCGTTTTGCCCTCTATTACCTCTTTTCTAAGCAAAAAATCATATTTAATGAGGCAAATAAAGCTAATTTTTAATTGCTTCTACGCTTATTCTGAGCGCGACATCCATGTTAAACCCCAACATTTTTGCATAGCTTATTCCAAAGTCGTCTCTCATTATATTTCCGCGAGCATCTGCTCCGCACACTTGCTTCAATTTGAATGGATGAAGCCTGCACTTGAATGCCTTGATCTCCAAGTCTACCTTNCTTGTAATGCCATGCAGAGTCAGTTCGCCCACTATTTTTGTTGGCGCACCATCCTGAAAATTGATTAATGCTCCCTCGTACATAGCCTGAGGATATTTTTCAATATCGAACATATCATCACCCTTGGCATGCTTATTCATCTCATCATGCCCAAAGTCTATGGAATTCATTTCCATGACGACATTGACACTTCCGGATTTATTTCTCTTATCAAGAACGATCTCGCCGGAGGTTGAATTTATTTTTCCGCGCCAAATTGAAAGCCCTCCCATNTGATCAGCTTCAAANGCTGGGAAAGTGTGGCTTGGATCTATGATATANGTGACGGGTTTCCCAAAAGACAAAGGGGCAAATATAACCATCGATACAAATAACGTCACTACACGTTTGAATCTTGAACTCATGCATACAACCTTTATTTTATTAGGCCCTAAGGTTGTTACGCTCTTTAGATCAAAACAGTTTTATTGTGTCTACATAAAAAGATTGGGGGAATAAAATTGGTTAGTAAAGGTGATTAACTAAACTTGATTAAATAGCGACGAAATTTTTTATCCTCTGCCCCTTNGCCATGCAATATATTGGGGGTTGGTTGAATGACAACCCATACAAAGCGTCGAAAAGGGATTAGTCTAAGAGCATACTCAATTTAAACTTAATCCAAGATAAGAACTAATTATTATGGGAAGACGTCATATTCGGAGCTAAGGGATATAAAGATACCTTTCAAATCACACAAAAAGAGTGATTTACTCTTCCTTGTAATCCTCTTCGAGAATTCCTTTCTCTTTTAGGGTCTTTGTTAGTTTTTCCATACGTACAAATGCCACGAGTCCAAAAACAAAACCCAAAATACCAAACGCTTCCATCATCTACCTCATATAATTTAGTTTTCATTAGCCTGTTGCATTTAAATCGCTGTTCGAAACTACTCGACAGTTATAGATGNNTTTAAGTTTCGTGTTGAAAGGTTTGTCAATAAATCTAAACCTTTGAGCTCTTTCATATTCCCAACCAAGCAAGCAATGCCGTAGTGCCCATGAGAACAGCACCTGGCATTCTTAACAAGGCTCTGTGCCTTCCTAAGCCAAGAAAAACAAATAAAAGTGAACCTAAGAGGTTAATACCAATTATCGGATAGACCGCTATAGTAAATTCTGGGTTGTAGGCTACATAAATCAAAGTTGAAGCACTTGCAAAAAGAAAAATGGTGAACACATGCCAAGAAACAATGCTTAACGATTTCGTTAATGTCTCCATGTCGCTATCATTTACATTGCTAATATAAATTTTTCCTCCGATGAACCCATGAAACACCATTCCTACTAAAGAAATGGCCGCCGCAGCCATCAAAAACCAATAATCCATTTTACTTTTTCTTACTATGAATCATAAACTACTCCACCGTAACCGAGTGTTCTTACCCCACCCAAAAATAATCAAAGAATAAACTCAAAAAAGGACCACAGAATAAGACCCCACATAATTGCATTAACAGCAACGGATCTAATAAAACTTTTTACATGTGTTTTCATAATATTTAGTAATTTCTACTCCACCGTCACTGAGTGTTTTCGAACAGAGAATAAGGTTGTTATTGCTCTTAAATCTTTTATCAAAGGTTTTGTAAAACTTAATATATTTATCTTCCATCATAATCTATACCCCAAAATATCTTTCTTTATCAATCCGATAAAAAACTTTTTCATCTGTCTTATCCGACAACACTGCTCCTAACTTTTCAACCGCAGTCCTTGATCGTATATTTTTTTTACCTACATCAAAATAAACTTTATCTACGAATTCAAATGCATAATCTAGCATTGCCTTTTTTATCTCTTTGTTAGCACCAGTGCCCCAATATTCAGGAGATAAAAATGTATATCCTATTTTGATAGAATCCTTGGTGCTTAAATAGAATCTTGTTGAACCAATAATTTTGTTCAAGTTCTTATTAAAAACAACAAAACATCCATTATTGTTTTGAATTGCTTTTTGAAAAAATTTTAAGAAATTTTCTTCTTGCCACCTATTTTTTTCCTGGTGCTGTTCCCAAACTATAGGGTTACTGGCAACTGTGTATAGTTCTTCATAGTGGGACTGTTCTAGTTGGACTAGAGAAAATAAATTCGTCTCAAGTCGAATGGTAGGGTTGAACATAAATTTTTTATTTAATTCTCCGTTCGAAACTACTCGACAGTTACGGACTTGGCTAAATTTCTTGGCTGGTCAACATCCGTCCCCTTTAGCAAAGCTACATGATAAGAAAGCATTTGCAAAGGCAAAGTATAAACAATCGCCTCGAGACTCTTGGGAACTGGAGGCATATTTATCACTGTGACGCTCGGCTCGGACTCGAAGTTAGCGTTGCAATCTGCAAATACGAATAGCTCGCCACCACGAGCTCTCACCTCGTGAAGATTAGATTTCAACTTATCAAGTAGCTGATTATTTGGCGCAATAGTTACCACAGGCATATCTTCATCAACTAACGCTAGAGGACCATGCTTGAGTTCTCCAGAGGGATAAGCCTCGGCATGAATATAAGAAATCTCTTTCAGCTTCAAAGCGCCTTCAAGAGCAATGGGATACTGCTCGCCGCGACCAAGGAATAATGCGTGATGCTTGTTAGCAAAAGCCTCAGACATTTCTTCAATTACTGGATCAAGTGACAATACTCGCTGACACAGCTCTGGCAATGTGTGCAGATTTTCAACCC